>DATFDC010000396.1:0-8167 GCA_035252415.1 Solirubrobacteraceae bacterium | reverse complement strand
GAAGGCGTACAGCTGGCCACTCGCGGTCCGCCAGGCTGTCCTTTCCGCCTGCGGCGATCTCGGTGACCTGCCCGCTCTGTCCAGGCAAGCTCACCAGCGCCGGCATCGAGTTGGGATTGTTCGTGCCGCTGTTGGTCGGGATGCCGAGCTCGCCCTCGTGGTTGCTGCCGAACGCATATAGCTGGCCGCTCGCGGTCAGCGCCAGGCTGTGGTCCGTGCCGGCGGCGATCTCGGTGACCGGACCGCTCTGGCCCGCCAGGCTCACCAGCGTCGGCGTCGGATTCGCGTTGCCCGTTCCGTTGTTGGCGGGGCTGCCGAGCTGCCCGTAGTAGTTGTTGCCGAACGCGTACACGCTGCCGGGGGGAGCGGCCGCGCCTGCCGTGCCGGCGGCCAGCGCGAGCCAAAGGGCCGTCACCAGCACCACACCACGCACCTGCGCTCCCGGCCGCCACATGCCGATCGCCCCTCGCGCGCGCCTCACGCCCCCGACCCTTTCCGTGCCCTTCGAGGGCTCGCTGGCCCACCGACTCAGCGCGAATACCCCGATCTGTGTCGAACCCACAACGAATAGGCGGGTCTGGTTCATGCGAGCGCTCTCCTTGCTTCTGTGTTGCCTCAGCGAGGCTAGGTCGCGCCGATCGCCGGGTCCATGAGGCATTCGCCTCATGAGCTCGACGCCGAACCGGGTCGCCCCTCGAGCCGTTTCGCGCCACCGTACGTCCCAGGCGCCCGAGCTCGCTTCCGGGGGGCCCCTAGTCCTCGCGCGTCAGTCTCGAATCACGGAGCGACGTCGACCTGGAACTCGACCGGCGCGGGGCTTTCGTGAGGAGCGCCGGCGCTGGCCCTGATTACTCGTTGCGGCCTCCGAGCGAGATGAACAGGTCATCGACAGCGTCCTCGGCCACGTCGCGCTTGATCGCGCCTTGGTAGAGAGGTCCGATCGACTTCGTCTGGCCCGCGCCCACCAGCGTGACCGTCCGATTGGTCGTCGTGGAGACCGTCCAAGCCGGATAGTCGGCGTACACGCCACTCACCGTGCCGGCACTGCCATCGCGCAGCAGGTTGAACACTGCGTACACCCTGTCCTTCGTCTTCCGTGGCTTGCCGCTCGGCGTGTGCTCGCCACTGGCCGTCAGGAGCCGTGGCCGGATCTGCCACCAGCCGCCCGACTCGACCCACGCCGACTTCACCGAGGCCCATTCCGTCACTGAGTAGGCGGTCAGCTTGATCAGCTCGCGAGCGGCCTTCCTGAGCTGCTCCATATCCCCCGGTGAGTTGGTGTAGGCGACCATCGCGGCGTTGAGGGCAACGAGCGTCGCGTACTGCTCCTTGGAGATGAGGTGACGCGCCGCGACCTCGAACTGGTCCCCGCCGTCGTCGCGCTCGGGGTCGAAGCCCGGGCTCTTGGGGTTGCGGCGCTGCTTGGACGCCGGGCCATGATGGATGTTGCCCGGCATCCACCTGATCATCTGCTCGGTGACCGCGAGCGCGGCCGTCTCGTCGGGGTCCTCAGCTCGCTCTGCCTGCGGCGCCTGCAACGAGTTGAGCTTGCCGGTGACAGCTGCCTCGGTCTGTACGCGGGCTTGTTGCTCGAGGGTGGCGACCGCCTTCCCGAGGTGGTCCTTGATGTCCGTTTTCAGTCCTGTGAGCGACAACGGATCGGTGATCGTGACGGCAGCACCGCTGTCGGCGATTATCTGGTCGACCGCCTCGTCATACGTTGGTGACGCGACCGGTTGGGGGCCTGAAGCGGCGGGTGCGAGGATCGCGACCGCGTTGGTGGCCAGCTCGCTGAGCTTCTCCGCGGACAGTTTGAGATCGAAGAGCTCGACCTTCAGGCGTCGCGTCAAGGTGAACACGGCGGCCTCGCGTAGCTGCCGGTAGCCGCGTCCGACGAGGGTGGTCAGTGCACCTTTGTCGTCCGATCCCTTGACTTCCTGCAGCTTCCAGAGGTTCGGCTTGGCGGCCTTCCAGAACGCCTCGATGACGTTCTCCGGGATGATGTGGTGGTAGGTCCAGTCCGTCGGATCGTCGCCCTGTTTGCGGTTCTGCGCCGGTCCCTTGTCGGGGTGCTCCTTCATCATCCCCGCGGGAAATCCGGCACGCATCAGGACCGAGGGCCCGCCCGGGCGCATACCGATGCGCGGCTCGATCGTCCGCCTGGGTTCGGGGGCGGCGAGCCGGCGATCTGCCAGAGCTCGGCTCACCGCGGCGTTGCCCGCCGTGCGTTGCAGGACTTCCAGCGAGCGCGCTCCCTCGACCGGTCCCGGTGGTGCTGGCCGTCGTCCCGGTGCGCTTGCACGAGCGTCGTCGATCGAGCGCCCGCGGCGCAGAATCCTCATGGCCCGTTCGTCGGAGAGGCGGCCCATCAGAGGGTTGTGCGGACTGCCGCTTGACGATGAGCATGAGGGCCTTGCTGCCCTCGGACAGCTGCAGTTGGAGGACCTCGTCGCGGCGCGCGCCACACGGGCGGAGCCTCTCCGGTCTGCGCATCGGCGGGCTGCGGGTACAGCTGGACGGCGCCCGACATGGCGCGACACTAGCAGGGGTAGGGCTGCCCAGAAGGGCAAGACTTTCGCCCTCGTAGGCCGGTCCCAGGCGACAATGTGGTGCAGGCGCCGCCCTCCACCTAGCGGCGGAAGCGACTAACGCCGGTAGCCCGACGGTTATGACTTGTGCGCGGCGTGCAGTAGCGCCGTTTTCTGTTCTTGAAACTCGTCCTCGGTGAGCACCCCGGACTCGCGAAGCTTTCCGAGGCGTTCAAGCTGCCCGATCAGCACGTCCATCAACTCCAGATCTGAACCGTGCGCGGCTTCTGTGGCATGGAGCGAGCCGTTAACCGGCGTCGCTTGATCGATCGTCCTCGACGGATCCGGTGCTGACGGCACGGCAGGAGCCCGAGCCGACCCCCCGACCTCGTCCGCGATCTGGTTGACCTGGGCCACGAACGTTTCGGCGTACCTGATGAACTGGATCGAACCAGCCGGTAGCGGCGCAGCAATCGCAACCCCCGGTCCGTCGATCCGCAGCACCACCTTACGGGTGTCCCGGAGTCGATGTTTCTCGCCAGACCGGTCGATACGGGCCGTGGCCCCGATGACCGTACCCGACTTCCCTTGATAGTCGATACGACCATCGGCATATAGCTTGATGCTTCGCAGCCCCGGAGCAATTAGGGCAACCGGTCTCTCCTTGGCGGCCACAGGCAGTTAGATCCTTTCGTCCCAGCTCAGGTACACACCCTACCGGCCGGGGGTCGGCGGGCGGATAGGGGAAGCCAGGAACCCGACGTGCGACAGGTCCTCGATACTCCGCCAGGCCGGCCCTAGGCCCTCGGCGGACTCATCGGCCGTTCGCTTCTCAACCCATCATGCCCGCGAGTCAGGCGCGACGTTTCCTAGCGAAACTGGGCATCGCGCGGGGGATCGCGGTGCTCAGCGTGTCTCGCGAAGCGTTGTCGTGAACTGTGCGGGGCTGAGGATGGGAAGGTCGTCGCGAGGACGAGCAGGTCCTGGTCGCCGGTGACCAGGTAGGCGCGCCGGGTGATCGCGACTGCGAGGAGGTAGTCGTCGTCGGGATCGCGGGAGCCGACCGGCGGTGGGCTTGCGGGATCTTCGGCGAGGGTTGCGTCGTCTAGGACCCAGTCGGCGAAGGCGGCGGCCTCCTCCGCAGGGATCCGTTTGCGCAGCTTGGGGTAGCTCATGGCTCGCTTGAGCTCGGCGAGTAACGGCTCGGACACCACGAGTTCGAATAGCCCGTCGCGGCTACCGCGGAGGATCTCGGCCGAGGGGCCCTTGGCGGAAAGCACCCCTGAGATCAGGACGTTGACGTCAACGACCGCGCGCACCAGATGCCCGTCGGCGAGGCCTGGTCGCGTGTTGGGCCTCGACGGCGAGCTCAGATGCCTTGGCTTCCGACATCGTCGCGTTTGCCCAGAGCTCGTCGGGAACGTCGAGCTTGAGGTCGCGGCGCAGCGATTCCTCGATCACGGCGCTGTCGGAGGACGTCACGCAATTCCACACCGATGCTCCTCTCGAGTCGTCGGGGCGTTAGCGGATCACGAATGGCTGTCGGGTGGTGACCGATCGTTGACCTTCGCGGCGCGTGAGGACCAAGGTGTAACGACCGGGCCGAACCCGGCGGCGTGTGTAGAGCACGAGACGACCGCGCCATGCTGTCCCGCGCGCGTACAACGCCCGGCCACGAACGAGCTCCGCTCTCGCTCTGGTCGTCGTGAACGTGGCGGTCCCCGTGATCAGCCTCGTCGTGCACGTCTTGCGCGTGACTTGGTGTCCGTTCACACGCCGGCTCGCGGCCTTGCACATCACCAGCCGAACCATTCCTGGTGCACCGGCTGGACCGGCGGGACCGGTCGCCCCGGCAGGACCGGTCGCCCCGGCAGGACCCGTCGCGCCGGCAGGACCCGTCGCCCCGGTGTCACCTGGAGGACCCGTCGGGCCCGCTGGGCCCGTCGGTCCTGCCGGGCCACTGTTCGCGGCAGCACCGTTGCCCGATAGCGGAACGGGGGTGTGTCCGAATTCGTTGTCCTGCAGGAGTACATCGGCCGACCGTGCGCCAGTTGCCGACGGTGTGAAGCGGACGGTGACGGTGCAGGACTGCTCATAGGCGAGCGTCTGTCCGGCACATCCGTCTTTCGTGATCGCGAAGTCGCGCGCATTGAGGCCTTCGAGGCCACTGCTCGTGATGGTCAGGCCCTGAGCGCCGATGTTGGTGATCGTCACCGGCTGGGCGACGGATGGTTGCGCGATGGTCTGATCGCCGAAATCGGCGCCGGCGGTCGCGACCTCCGGCACGGGCTCGAACAGCTCAGCGCTCGACATCGGGTTCCCGCCTGTGTCCTCACCGCCGGCGATCAGTACCTCCCCAGTCGGGAGGATCGACGCGGCGTCCGCGAAGCGGGGTACGGTCATCGACCCCACGGCCACGTTCGAGAACGTGTCCGAGACCGGGTCGAACAGCTCAGAGCTCGCAACAGGCGTTGTGCTGAAGCCGCCGGCGATCAGCACCTCGCCGTCAGGCAGTGCCGTAGCGGTGCCGCGGAGCCGGGGCGTGGACATTTGCCCGATTCCTGTGCTTGAGAACTTCCCTGTCGCGGTATCGAATATCTCTGCGCTCGAGAGCACGTTTCCGGCGGCGTCCTCGCCGCCGGCGATCAGCACGTTCCCGCCGGGCAACGGTGCTGCCATCGCGAAGGCCCGGGGAGTGGTCATCGGGCCCAGGGGTGTGGCCACGCCGTTCGCGAACTGGTTGGTGGACGGGAAGAACAGCTCGGCGCTCGCCAACGCGGTGTGGCCGGCGCCCTGGCCCCCTGCGACGAGCACGAGGCCACCGGGCAACGGCACCGCGATCGCGCCCTGGCGGGGGGTGCTCATCGACCCAACACCCGCGCTTGAGAAGGTGTCGGTCGTGGGATCGAACAGCTCGGCTGTCGAGAGGGGGCTCAGTCCATTCCCGCCGCCAGCGATCAGGACCTTTCCGTTGTCCAGCGGGGCCGCGATCGCGTCGGTGCGCGGCTCGGTCATCTGGCCAATTCCGGCGCTCGAGAACGTGTCGCTCGACGGGTTGAACACCTCCGCACTGGAGGTCACGGTTGCTGTGGTGACGCCGCCGGCGATCAGCGCCCGCCCGCTGGGCAGCAACGCCGCAACCTCACCGGAACGCGGCGCAGTCATCGAGCCCACCCCAGCGTTGGTGAAGAACCACGACGAGGTGCCGGCCGTCGCCCCGGCCGGCCACCCCCACAGCACGGTCATCGCGATCGCCACCGCCGATCCACGTCCGCCCCATCGCACACATAACCGCTGCATCACACGCTCCCGTTGAGATCAATACCGCCGATCGGCGCGCGAGGGATGAGCACCTGCCGCCGGGATCGGTACGAGAGCAACAATCGCGACACGCGCCGACGAAAACATCCGCCACAGTGGCGGATGTTTCGATGCGATCGCGCTGCGAGGGTTCCCTCATGCGGAAGCTACGCCTACCCAATGTCGTCTCGGGCCGAGCGCCGTCGCCGGCCATGGTGGTGGCCATGATTGCCCTGTTCGTCTCGCTGGGCGGCAGCGCCTTTGCCGCGTTGACCCTGCCGAAGGACAGCGTCGGCACGATGCAGCTGAAACCAGCCGCCGTGACCGGCGCCAAGCTTCACAACAACGCCGTGACCTCGAGCAAGGTCAGGGACCACTCGCTGTTGGCCAAGGACTTCATGCCCGGTCAGCTCCCGCAAGGACCACCAGGTCCCCAGGGCTCGACCGGGCCGGCCACCGGCCCGGCCGGCGGCGACCTATCAGGCTCCTACCCCAACCCGGTGATCGGGGCCGGGGTGGTGACCAACTCAAAGCTCGCGAATCCGTCGCTGACCATCACCCCCGGCCCCGGGCTGAGCGGGGGTGGATCGATCGCGCTCGGCGGCTCGAGCACACTGTCGGTCGCCGACGGCGGGATCGGCACTACCCAGCTGGCCGACGGAGCAGTCACAGCCACGAAGTTCGCCGCCGGCGCCCTGGCACCAGACTCGGCGGAACTCGGAGGCGTCGCGCCCAGCGCGTATGGCGCGGTGCTCAGCGGACGGATCAACGGCCTGACGACGGCCGCCCTCACGGCCGACTTCGGGGCAACGAGTGGAATTTCGACGGTCTCTGCCACCGAGGCCGCAGTCAGCACCCTGTCGCCTGACCGTGACCTCGTAGCACGCGATTTGAGCATTCAGCTCACCGCGTCGCCCGGGAACAACGCCGAACGCGGCTTTGACTTGTTCGTCAACGGACGGTCGACCGGCTTCGGCTGTGCCATCGGCGGCCCCGGGAGCCCGACCTCATGCACCGCCAGCGGGCCGGTCGCGATTCCCGCCAGCTCCACACTCTCCATTCAAGACGCGTCCGGCAGCAATCCACCGTCGGCCGCCGACGCGCGCTTCGGTTTGCGCCTGACGAACCCCTGATCGAGCGCGCACATCCTTCTCCTGTCCGGAGACACGAGGCGTCCGCCAAGCCCTCGCTACCGTGGCGGAGTTGCTCGAACCCGGTCCGCGCCACAGCGATCACCCCGCGGGCAGACTCGCGTAAGTCGTCCGGTTAGTCGCGGCGCAGGACCAGCGTCCGCGGGCCGCCGTCGGCCTCCTCCGCGATCAGTTTGACCTGGCGGGACCCATCCACGAGCGGGATTGGATAGACGAGCTGGACCGGCTGACCGCGATGGTCGGGGTGGACCCTCGCCGGCTGTCCCAGGACAGCTTCGAGCGGCTGCACGGGTTCCGGCTCCTCCAGTTCGAGTTCAACGTGCGCTGGGACGTCAACCCCGGGGCGCATGCGGACCACGTCGGCGCGCACGATGCCTGGCAGCCCGGTCGGGTGGACCCGCACGTTCGCTCCGGTGTCGTCGCTTTCGCCGCCGAGCCGGGTCACGAGATCCTCGACGGTGACCCCGTCCCGGGCGAGCAGGTCGGCCAGAGTGCGGACGCTCTCGAGCATGTCAGGGGCCGGTGCGTGACGCCGGCGAGCGGGGCGATGGCGCTTCGGTGATCATCGGTTACGAGCCATCCTCGAGGTCGTCTACCTCTTCGTTGAGCGTGGCAGACACCGAGACGAGGACTGGTTCGGGGGGTGGCGACGGATCAGGTTGCGGAGGTGGCGACACATCAGGCTGGGGCGGTGGCGACACATCAGGCTGGGGAGGTGGGGGCGGATCCGTGGTGACGCTTGGCTGCTTGTCCGTGTCAACCGGGCTCGTGGTGGCGGTCTTCTTCGCATTTTTCTTCGCCTTGGCCTTCGCTTTTGCCTTGGCCTTGGCTTTGGCCTTCGCCTTCGCTTTCGCCTTGGCGGCGGCCTTCGCTTGCTCATCGGCTTCGTACTTGGCCTTGAACGACGTCTGGACGGCAGCTCCAATCGCCCACGCATCCTCTTCGTGGATGTGGTCGCGGTAGGCCTTGTAGAGCGCCTGCGCCAGCGCTTCGCGATCGGCCTCGAGCGCCGTGACCTTCGTGACTTTGGCTGCGGCGCCCAGCTTCTTCCAGCCCTTTCCGGCTTGCTTGGTCGCCATGTCGAGCCTGGCGAACGCGTCCAAAATCGCGGTCAGGTTCGTGATGACCCGCTGGTCCATCGTGCTCGGGGCCTTGATCTTCTTGGTCTTGGCGAGATGGGTCTTGGCG
>DATFDC010000395.1:0-7718 GCA_035252415.1 Solirubrobacteraceae bacterium | reverse complement strand
GCGTCAAACAAATCGACGCGCCCGCGAGCCACCTCGCGCGCCGCCCGCACCAGCGCCACCGCGCGGCCGGCCGACAGGTCCATCGACTCGAGCAGCGCCGGCGCCTGCGCGGCCAGCACCGCGGCGGTCGGCGAGTCGCGCATCGAGCACCACTCACAGCGCCGGCCCAGCCGAAAGATCAGCCGGCGCTGGATCGCGGCGGCCCGCACGAACTCGATCAGCTGCTCGCAGATCGCCCAGGCCAGCGCCTCGAATGGATCCGGCTTGCCGGACGCCCGGAGGCCGGGCCTGCTCCGGACCGAGCACCCGATCAACGGGTCGAACCGGAACCGCTCGTAGAACGCCGAGAGATCCTGATCGATTCCCAGAGCCACCCGCATACGCGAGATCCCCCACTCAGCCGCCTCGCGATCCGCCGCTTGCGCCCCGAACAGCACCCGCTCGCGTGAGACCTGGGCCACTCGCACGAACACCGGCGTATCGCCCGCGTGCACCAGGCGGTGAAGCACGCCACCCCGCGCCCGGGTCAGGCCGTCGAGCCCGCTGCGGAGCGGCAGCGCGAACGGCCACCGGGGCCGGACCTCGAGCCTGACCTCGAGCCCGGGCGCCACATCCGCGCAGCCCGGTCCCGGCCTCAAAGCCTGGTCATTCCGGCTTGGCGAGCACGTGCACGTCGACCAGGAACGACCGGCTGGCCGCGATCGGCAGCAGGTCGACTGCGCGGCGCGACCCGGCCCGGCTGTTACGGGCGACCTTGCGAGCCGAGCGACGCTTGACCAGCGCCACCGTGGCGGCGCCGGCGACGAACCCGGTGGCGGCCACGGCGGCCACCTGGACCGCCGGCAGCGCCGCGGGCGCCGCGCGCTCGACCGTGCGCACCTCGGCCAGCACCGGCAGACCGTCGACGATCTCGACGTCCGGCTCGGCCGCGGATCCGTTGGCCCCGGGTTCGGACAACTCGGATTCGGACGACTCGGATTCGGACAGCCCGGGTCCGGACAGCCCGGGTTCGGACAGCAAAGGGTCGGCGGACGAAACCCCGCCGACCGAGGAGTCTGATTCGTTCATCTGCGGCGACATGGTGACAGCGGGACCGGTCATGTTCAAAAAACCCTCTCGTAGACCCGGTAGGTGCGGACGATCTTGCCCCCCATTCGCTCCATCGCCCGGTTCATCGGCTTGTTGGATTCGAGCGTCCATCCGGTTTCGCCGCGACCCTGCCGGGTCCTCTCGCCCGCCTCCCAATGGCGCTCGTAGAGCTTGGCTCCCACGCCCGTGTGCACCCACTCGGGCTTGACCCCGAGCGCGAAAACCCGCACCCGGTCGATCTTGCGCCGATACCACAGAAACTTGGCCCAGCCGAACGGCAGCAGGCGCCCGTTCAAGTGCCGGAACACCTGGTTGTAGTCGGGCAGGGTGAGCGCGGCCCCGACCGGCTCGCCGTCCTTCTCGGCGATGAACGCCCAGTTCTCGTCGAGTATCTGTTTGAGGTCCTTGGCGTAGTGGCGGACCTCCTCCTCGGTCAGCGGGACGAACCCCCAGTTGCGCTCCCAGGCCGCGTTGTAGACCTGGAGGAAGCGCCCGATCTCGGCCTCCATGTCCTTCTTTCGCATGTTCCGCACGGTGATCCCGTACTTGCTCTCGACCTCGGCCGCCACTCGCCAGATCGCCGGGTGCACCGAGTCCCGGTCGGCCACGTCGAGCGACCACATGTACAGGTCCATCGCCTTGGTCAGGCCGGCCCCCTCGATCAGAGCCGGGTAGTACGGGTGATGCCAGTTGGTCAGGATCGTCGGCAGCCGGTCGTAGCCGTCGACCAGCACACCGCATTCGTCGTTGGTCGTGAAGTCCATCGGGCCGACGATCCGGTCCCGCCCCCGCGCGCGGAGCCACTCGGCGGCCACCCCCAACAACCCGGCAGCCACCTCGGGATCGTCGACGCATTCGAAGAACCCGAACATCCCCCACTCGTGGCGCTGGAACTCGTTGAAGTTCCGGTCGATCTGCGCGCTCACACGGCCGACCGGCTCCTCACCCCGCCAGGCCAGGAACAGCTCGACCTCGGCATGCTTGAAGAACGGGTTGCGCGAGCGGTCCAGGAACCGCCTGCGGTCGAACACGAGCGGCGGCACCCAGTTGGGCTCGTTACGATAGAGCCGCCATGGCAGCTTGATGAAGGTGTTCAGCTCGCGCTTGCTCGCGACAGGGCGAATGTCCAACGCGCGACGAGCCGGCAGGGTCACGTCCAGCGCCATCTGGCCAGAACGTTATATGTCAACCTCAATCGACGTCTTCGCCAAGGCTCGCGAGCACGAGCGTTTGGAGCAGCTCCGAGCCGCGCGGGAGCTCGACCTGGTGCCGTATTTCCGCGTGCTGGAGGGTCCCACCCTGCCCGTCGTGGAGATGGAGGGCAAGCGCCGGATCATGCTCGGCTCCAACAACTACCTGGGGCTGACCGGCGACGAGCGAGTCGCCCAGGGCGCCCGCGAGGCGCTCGAGCGCTACGGCACCGGCCTCACCGGATCGCGCTTCCTGAACGGCACCACCGACCTGCACCTGCAACTCGAGCAGGAGCTGGCCGACTGGTTCGGCACCGAGGGAGCCCTGGTGTTCACGACCGGCCATCAGGCCAACGTGGGAGCGCTCGGGACGATCCTGGGCCCCAGCGACACGGTGGTCGTGGACTCGGGCGATCACGCCTCGATCCTCGACGGCTGCGTCCTCTCGCGCGCGAAGCTGAGACCGTTCCGGCACAACCGAATCGACCGGCTCGAGCACACGCTCGAGAAGGCGGCGGCCGACGGCGGCGGCGTGCTGGTGGTCGTCGACGGCGTGTTCTCGATGGAGGGAGACGTAGCCCCGCTGCCGGAGATCGCGGAGCTCAGCCATCGCTACGGCGCGCGCCTGATGGTCGACGAGGCCCACGCGCTCGGGGTACTGGGCGCGCGCGGGGCGGGCGCCTCCGAGCTGCTCGGAGTCGAGGACCAGGTCGACCTGCGCATGGCCACGTTCTCCAAGTCGCTGGCCTCGTGCGGGGGGGTGATTGCGGGACCGGCCGAGGTGATCGAGTTCCTGCGCGTCTCCTCGCGGCCGTTCATGTTCACCGCCTCGGCCGTGCCGGCGGCGTTGGGCGCCGCGCTCGAGGCGATCCGCATCTGCCGCTCGCCCGAGGGCCGGCAGCTGTTCGCCCGCGTGCTTGAGAACGCGTCCTACCTGCACTCCGGCCTGGCCGACCTCGGGTTCCAGGTCGTGGAGCCCACCAGGCTCGCCGACGGGACCGAGGTGGTCACCCCGGTGGTTCCGGTCGTGGTCAAGGACGACTGGAAGGCGGCCTTCCTGTGGAAGGCGCTCTACGATTTCGGCGTGTACGTCAACGTCGCGCTGCACCCGGCCGTGCCACCGGCCGGCGCGCTGCTCCGCTGCAGCGTGATGGCCACCCACGATCGCGACACGCTCGACCAGGCGCTCGAGATCTTCGCCCGGGCCAAGCGCGCGTTCGAGTCCGAGCACGGAGCGCTCCCCACCGGCCACTGAGGCGCATTCGCCACTCACGGCTTGTCCACAGTCGCACAAGACTCCAGGGCGGATAAAAAACACGCTCTAAGCGCATGGCCTGCGGTTGTGACGTTGCTGTTACCGGCGCCGATGTCGTAGCTTCTTCACCTACCGAAACGGCCGAGCAGAGAAGCGGTCGCGAGGGTAGGGAAAGGCCGGATAAGGGGGCGACAAAGGCCGCGCGCCTGTGCGTGCGGGCATAGCAGTGAGCAGACAGGACCCACGGGAGGGGGCCCCCAGGACCCCTGCCCATCTGTAAAAACATCCGCCCTGGGCGGACGCAATGGGAGGAAGCGAAGCACCAAATGAGTGAGACCGCCACTTTGACGCCGGCGCCGCAACGACTGCGAGCACTGGAAAGAGCCAACGCGGTCAGGCTCGCACGCGCGGAGTTGAAGCGAAGGATCGCCGAGGGAGATGCTTCCGCCGCGGAGGTCATCTTGGAGCCGCCCGATGAGGCGCTCAGCTGGGCCATTGGGGAACTTCTGATGAGCCAACGCCGGTGGGGTACCACGCGGTGCCGGAAGTTCCTCGCGCGCTATCACATCACCGAGACGAAGACGCTGGGGGCCCTCACCGACCGGCAGCGACACCTGCTGGCCGATGAGCTCGAAATTTCGTGCGCCCGACCCCTGGCGCTCGTCTAGCCTGAGAGACCTGTCTCGCCTCGCGCCACGGACTTCGGTGTGTGGCGCGGGGCCGAGCCATCTTCGCCGCGATTCAGATCTGGATGCCCACCGGCACCGGGCTCGCGCCGGCGAAGAAGAAGAACCACACGACGAACGCGGCCAAGGTGAGCCCGGCGCTGACCACGAGCACGGTCTCGAGCACGTAGTGCCCGGTGTCCTCGAGCCCGCGGGCGCGGCGGTTGGCCTGGTAGACGTTCGACAGCTTCGCCAGCACGCCGGCCAGCAGCATGATCGTCACGACCACCCCGATGAAGCTGACCCCCAGCGCGGTGCCGAGCGACGAGGTGGCTCCCTGGACCTGCGATCCGACCCACAGCCACAAAAGCGGCGTCCCGATCCACAGCACGAGGCTGCCGATGACCATGATCAGCAGCACGAGCGTCGCGCCCAGGCCGGTCCGGAGCAGATCGCGCATCTCGTCAGCCGAGGCGGCTCAGTGGGCCGCGGCGGCGCCGCGGCCGGTGGCTAACGGACAGCCCGAGGAAAGCTTGACCTGCCACCAGCCCATCAGCATCCCGATCAGCCCGAGGCGCGGCCGGACCTGCCACACCCCGCAGCCCGGCTCGCCGATGTCGCGGTTCGCGATGCGCACGAAGCGGTAGCGGCCGGGCTCGAGCAGCATCCGCTCGAGCAGGACGCGGTTGGCGGCCTGGCGATCGGCCCGCTCGCTGATCGTGGCGCGGGCCGCGCGGACCCGGGCGGCCAAATCGTCGCGTACGCGCTCGAGCTCGCCAAGGTCGAGCAGCCGCGGAGCGGCGCAAGACCGTGACGGCTCGGCGTCGAGACCGCCCATTGGATATGCGGTGACGAACGCCTCGGCCAGCTCGCGCTCGAGCTTGGCGATCTGGGCCCGAAGCGTTCGGCGCGCCGCGCGTTCGTCCTGGGCCGGCGGCGAACCAATCCCTGTTCTGCTCTGGTGTTCAAGGAGCATCGAGCACTGCCTCCTGTCCGGGAGCCTAACAGGACGATACCCCGGGTTTCCGGTATCTACCCGACCCCCAGGACATCGGTGCAGATCCACAGGGCCTCCTCGACGTGGATCGCCGGCACGCCCTCGACGGCCACCGCGTAGAGCACGATCCGCTGCATCCCAGGCCCGGGGGCGGGGGCGTGCCCCGGCGCCGGGTCGCCGAACAGAGTCGCGTGCACGCATGCGGCGTCCGCCACGACCAGCTGCCCCGCCGGCAGCGAGAAACCGTCGGCCCCGCCGCCGAGCCGCTCGCCGCTGTGCGCGGCGCGAATGCCCAAGCTGTGCACGTCGACCCGGCGCGCGTCCAGCGCCCACACCGGGACGCCGGTCTCGACCAGCCCGATCAGCAGCGCGTCCTGGAGCGTGCCACGCGACCCGAAGCCGCCCTGGAGCAGGCGCCGGACCGCCACCTCCTCGCCGGGGATCCGGGCGGCGTCGGGATCGAGCCCGACCTGGCGGTAGAAGGCCCGGTAGGCGTGCGGGATCGGCTGGGTGCGCATCGCCACCACACCCGCCCCGGCCACCCGATCAGACAGCTCCCGCAGCCGCCGGCGCACGTCCCGGGGGCTGGCCCCCACCCGCGCCTCGAGCTCGGTCCAGTGCAGGCGCAACCCAGGGAACTCGGCGGTGAGCTCCGGCGCGATCAGCCCACTGGCGAAGCTCATCGGTCCAACAGCGTCGCTCGGACCCGGGCGGCCAGCGCGCCCCGGCCCGTCCAGTGCTCACCGATCAGCCGCTGGGCCACCTTCCCCCCGCGATCGACGAGCTCGAGCAGCGGACAGGCCGAGACCCCGTACAGGCCTCCCACGGCTCCGTCGGCGTCGTAGGCCACCGGGATCGTCCAGCCGTGCTTCCGCACCGCCTTGGCCGTCGCGGCGTGCGAGCCGTTCACCGCGACCGCGGCGAACTGCACCCGCCGGAAGCCCCGACGCGCCGACAGCGACTGCATCGTATCGACCTCCTGCTCGCACTTCGACGAGTTCGTCACGAAGAAGCCCAGCACCAGCGGGCGTCGCTTGACGAGCAGGCACACGTTGAGCGCGCGATGATCGTGGCGCGCGAGCGTGCACGGCGGGTTCAGGTTCGCGTCGCCGTTCAGCGTCGAGGCCGCGAGCGGGGCGGCGAAGAAGTGCAGCGCGCCGCCCGCGGCTACGCCCTCGGTTCCCGACTTGTGCGAGCTGAGCGTGTACAGGACGAAGCCGATCACCAGGGCCAGCGCCAGGATGCCGACCGCCCAGCCGTAGCGTCGGGTACTGATCGGCGCGGGGGTGGTGGTTGACGGCTCGCGTTCGCTCACGCCACCGTGGCCCGCCGGCGTCGCGGCAGCCCCTCGGCAAGGCGGCGACCCAGACCACGGACACCCTGAAACGCGCCGCGACCCTCCTCGGACAGCGCCAGCACCGAGGGAAGCAGGAGCAGCACCCCGAGCAGCGACACGGTCAGGTCGATCAGCGTGACCAGCCCGAAGTCGCGGAGCATCGTGATGCTCGACAGGCTGAGCACGCCGAAGCCGGCGATCGCGGTGATCCCCGAGGTCAGCACCGCCGAGCCGGTTCGCCGGTAGGTCCGGGCCAGCGCCTGCGCCGGGTCGAGCCCCGCGCGGCGCTCGGAGCGGTATCGCTCCGAGAGCAACACGCTGAACTCGGTCGAGATCGCGATGACCAGCGCGCCCAGGGTGGCCGACATCGGGTTCAGCGGGATCCGCGTGGCGAACAGGATCAGCGCCGACCAGCCCGTGGCCAGCGCGATCGGGACGAGCGGGACCAGCGCGCGCTGCGGGGTCCGCAGGACGGCCAGCAGCACCAGCGCGACCGCGGCCAGGCCGACCAGCAGCATGATCAGGCGCCGCGGCGAGGAGGACAGCGAGGCGTCCGCCTGGGCGGCCAGCACGGGAAGACCGGCCAGTTCCGCGCTGACCCCGGGGGGCGGGCGCAACCGCGAGCGCATGTAATCGATCACCTTCTGCTGGCGCGAGAGCGGCATCAGGCGGATGCCGAACGCGAGCGTCGCCTCGCGGTGATCGCCGGTGATCACCGCCTGGGAGAAGTAACCCGGGACCGCGCGGAGCAGGTTGTCGATCGCGGCGCTGGTCAGAGACTTGCAGGCGCCACCCGCCACCTGGCCGCCCGAGCAGAACAGGTCCGGCAGCGACAGCGCCGGGCACAGCGTCGCCTTGGCGCATCCCTTCGCCTCGACGTAGCCGTAGTGGGCGAGCAGCGCGTCCTCGTAGCGCAGCATCCACCCGATCGTGCTCGGGGTGGCCACGTTGCGCGAATGCACGACCACGTCGATCTCGCCCGAGACCCCGGTCACGTGCTCGAGCGTGCGCAGGTTCTGGAGCGCCGGCATGCTCGACGGCACGAGCTTGGTCACGTCGGACTGCACCGAGGTCTGCGTGTCGGCCACCCAGCCCGCCGCGGCCAGCACGAGACCGATCGCGAGCACGCGCCCCGGCCGCCGAGCGGCCGCGGCGATCGCACCCCGGGCGCCCGCGCCAATCGGTC
>DATFDC010000394.1:0-8048 GCA_035252415.1 Solirubrobacteraceae bacterium | reverse complement strand
GGTCGAGGCGCAGGGCGAGGTGGCCGAGCTCAAGGACAACATCAACCAGATGATCGCCAACCTGCGCGAGACCACCCAGCGCAACGCCGAGCAGGACTGGCTGAAGACCAACCTGGCCAGCATCTCCGGGATGCTCCAGGGGCAGCGCGATCTCGCCGCGGTGACCCAGCTGATCATGAGCGAGGTGACGCCGATGGTGAACGCGCAGCACGGCGCGTTCTTCCTGGCCGAGCCCGGTGCCGACGGAGAGCCCGAGCTGGTGCTGGCCGCCTCGTACGGATACACGCCGAGTCGCAGCGAGCTGCCCAGCCAGTTCTCGATCGGTGACGGCCTGGTCGGGCAGGCCGCGTTCGAGCGCAAGACGATCGCGCTCACCGACGTTCCGCCCGGCTACATCAAGGTCGGCTCGGGGCTCGGGGACGCCACGCCCGCCGACGTGCTGGTCATGCCGGTGCTGTTCGAGGATCAGGTCCTCGGCGTGATCGAGCTCGCCTCGCTGCGGCCGTTCTCAGAGCCCCACCGCGACGTCCTGGACCGCATCGGCGAGACGATCGGCGTGGTGCTCAACACGATCCGCGCGAACATGCGCACCGAGGAGCTCCTCACCCAGTCCCAAGGCCTGACCCAGGAGCTCCAGAAGCAGTCCGAGGAGCTCCGCGAGACCAACGACGAGCTCCAGGAGAAGGCCCGCCTGCTCTCCGAGCAGAACCGCGACATCGAGATCAAGAACGAGGAGATCGAGCTGGCGCGCCGTGGCCTGGAGGAGAAGGCCGCACAGCTCGCGCTGGCCTCGAAGTACAAGTCGGAGTTCCTGGCCAACATGTCGCACGAGCTGCGCACCCCGCTCAACTCGATGCTGATCCTGAGCCGGCTGCTGGCCGAGAACGAGGAGGGCGCGCTGTCGGAGCGCGAGGTCGAGTTCGCCCGCACGATCCACTCGGCCGGCAACGACCTGCTCTCGCTGATCAACGACATCCTCGACCTGACCAAGATCGAGGCCGGCCGCATGGAGCTCGACCTGGCCCCACTGGCGCTGTCCGAGGTCTACGAGGACGCCGAGCGAGCCTTCCGCCACGTGGCCGAGCAGAAGGGGCTGACCTTCAACGTCGAGATCGACCCGTCGCTCCCCGCCTCGATCGTCTCCGACGAGCAGCGCCTCGGCCAGGTGCTCAAGAACCTGCTCTCGAACGCGTTCAAGTTCACCCACCAGGGCGGGGTCGCGCTCTCCATCGGCTATCCGGCGGACCGCTCCGGGCTGCGCAACGATGCGCTGCGCGCGGCCGAGCAGGTGATCGCGTTCGCGGTCAGCGACAGCGGCGTGGGCATTCCCGACGACAAGCTGAACCTGATCTTCGAGGCCTTCCAGCAGGCCGACGGGACCACCTCGCGCAAGTACGGAGGAACCGGCCTGGGCCTCTCGATCTCGCGCGAGATCGCCCGTATGCTGGGCGGCGAGATCCAGGTGGACTCGACCGTGGGGCAGGGCAGCCGGTTCACGCTGTACCTGCCGCTGCTCGAGGGCGTCACCGATGTCCCGCACGAGACCCGCCCCGACGGAGCCGGAGTGCCGGCCGGGTTCCTGACTGACACCGCGGACGAGCCGTCGATCGACGATCAACTGGCCGACGAGATCGACGCGCTCGAGCGTGGCGACCGCGTGGTGCTGGTGATCGACTCCAATCCCGACCGGGCAAGGTCGATGGTGGAGGCCGTCCGTGAGCGCGGGAGCAAGGCCATCCTGGCCCGCCGCGCCACGGCCGCGCTCGGGCTGGCCCGCGAGCATCGTCCGAGCGCGGTGCTCCTGGCCGTCGAGGCCCCGCGGTTCGAGTCGGTGCTGGGCCAGCTCAAGAAGCACCCCGACACCCGCCATCTTCCGGTCGCGCTGGTCGGAGACGGTGCCGTCCGGGTCGACGGGTTGCGCGCCGGCGCGGCGGCGTTCGTCGACGATCCGGTCGAGCCGAGCGGGCTGGACACCGCGCTGGCCCGGCTCGAGCGCCTGGCCCAGGGTCCGGACCGGCGAATCGCGCTGATCGCCGAGGATGGCGGGCTCGACGAGGCGACCGTCGGGCTCCTGCCCGGAGATGAGGACATCGCGCTCGAGCGGATCGCCCCGGCGGATGCGCTCGACGTGCTGCGCTCCGGTCAGTTCGACCTGGCCGTGGTCGCGATCGGACGGCCGCGCTCGGAGGCGTTCGCGCTGGTGCGCGAGGCAGCCACCGACGCGGCGCTGCGCGAGGTGCCGCTGATCGCCTATGTCCAGGGCTCGCTGTCCAAGACCGACCGGGCGCGCCTCGACGCGCTGGCCAAATCGGCGGTGATCACGATCGCCGACTCGCCCGAGCGGCTGGTCGACCGGGCCGCCCTGTTCCTGCACCGGGCCGAAGCGACGCTCCCGTCGCAGACGCGGGAGATGCTCAGCCACCTGCGCACCGGCGACGCGACGCTGCACGGCCGCAAGGTGCTGGTGATCGACGACGACATCCGCAACGTATTCGCCCTCACCTCGACGCTCGAGCAGCGTGGCATGAAAGTCGTATTCGCCGAGAACGGCCGCGAGGGGATCGAGCGGCTGCACCAGCATCCGAACACCGACGTGGTGCTGCTCGACATCATGATGCCCGAGATGGACGGCTACCAGACCGCGCGCGCGATCCGCGCGATGCCACGGTTCGAGCACCTGCCGATCATCTCGCTGACCGCCAAGGCGATGAAGGGTGACCGCGAGAAGGCGATTGCCGCCGGCGCGTCTGACTACATCACGAAGCCCGTCGATGTCGATCAGCTGCTGACGATGATGCGCGTGTGGCTGGACGCATAGGAAATTTGCCCCCACGCACCCTCGGCGAAAGTGAGGCGATGGCGGACCTGACCGCGGTCGAGTCCCTGCCGATCCTGCTCGTCGACGACCAGCCGGAGAATCTGCGCACGCTCGAGGCGGTGCTAGAGCCGCTGGGCTATCCGCTGGTCACGTCCAACTCCGGCCATGGCGCGCTGCGGCTCCTGCTCGAGCGCGACTTCGCGATGATCCTGCTCGACGTGCGGATGCCGGGGCTGGATGGCCTGGAGACCGCCCGGCTGATCAAGGAGCGGACGCGGACCCGGGACATCCCGATCGTGTTCCTCACCGCATCCCGCGATGACGTGCCGGATGTCATGCGCGGGTACCGCGTGGGCGCCGTGGACTACGTGCTCAAACCGTTCGATCCCGAGCTCCTGCGCTCCAAGGTGCTCGTGTTCGTGGAGCTCGAGACGAGCCGGCGGGCACTGAAGCGCTCGGAGGCGCTGCTCAGCGGCGCGTTCGAGGCGGCTCCGATCGGCAAGACCGTGCTCGATCCCGAGGGCCGGATCATGCGATCGAACCCGGCTTTCGCCAATCTCGTCGGGCGCGATCCCGACGAGCTGATCGGACTCGCCGCGATCGAGCTGTGCGGGCCCGAAGACCGGCCGGCCCTCACCGCGACGTTTGACGAGGTCACCCGCCGGCCCCGTGCGAGCGCCGGCGGCGAGGGCCCGAGCGTCGACCTGCGCCTGGTCTCGAGCACCGGAGCCGAGGTCTGGGTCGCGATGGTCGCCTCGGCCATCGAGGCCACCGAGTTCGCCGAGCCGTTGCTGCTCGTCCAGTGGGTCGACCTGACCGTCCGGCGCCGGGCCGAGCAGGACCGCGCGGAGCTGCTGCTCGAGCAGGCGGCGCGCGTGCAGGCCGAGTCGGTGGCCGACCGGCTGTCGATGCTCCAGGCCCTGAGCACCGCGCTCGACGCGTTGATCCTCGATGAGCTGCTGCCCCGGATCGCCACCCGGCTGGCCGAGCTGTTCGACGTGGATGTCGCCGAGGTCGAGATCGCCGGCGAGCTCGACCGTCCGCTCGTGGTGCGGGCGGTGGGCGGCCACACCGAGACCGGAGCGGCCGACTCGCTGCTGCTGGAAGAGGATCGCTGGCGCCAGGTGCCGCTGGTCATCGAGGGCGCGAACGTCGGTTCCCTGCGCCTTGGCCTGCCCGCGGGACGCTCGTTCAGCGCCACCGAGCGCTCCCTGCTCCAGGACGCGGCCGACCGCGCGGCGCTGGCCATCCGGCGCGCGCAGCTGCACGAGCGGGAGCACCGGATCGCGGTCGAGCTCCAGCGCGGGCTGATCCCCAAGAGCCTCCCGGAGGTCCCCGGGGTCAGCCTGGCCGCCTCGTACGAGGTCGCCGGCATCGGGGTGCAGGTAGGCGGCGACTGGTACGACGCGTTCGCGATGACCGATGGCCGGTTGGGCATCGTGGTCGGTGACGTGACCGGCCGCGGAATCCGGGCCGCTTCCGCGATGGGTCAGTTGCGCACGCTGACCCGCGCCTTTGCGCTGGCCGGTGACGGGCAGCGCACGCCCGGCGACGCGCTGACCCTGCTCAACCGCCATCAGCTCGCCCTAGGCGACGAGCAGCTGTTCACGATCGTCTACGCGATCGTCGACCCCGAGCACTGCACGATCACCTGGGCCAGCGGCGGGCATCCGCCGCTGCTTCTGCGGGCCGCCGACGGCGCCTGCCGCTACGTCAATGGCGGCAACGGGTTGATGGGCGTGGAGGACCACGTGTATGAGACGTTTGAGCAGCGGATCGACTCGGGCAGCACGATCGTGCTCTACACCGACGGGCTGGTCGAGCGCCGCGGCGAGTCGCTCGACGTAGGGCTGGAACGCCTGGCCGTCGCGGCCTCCGCCGGTCCGGAGGAGCCCGGACAGCTGCGCGATCACATCCTGGCGGCGCTGATCGAGCCCACAGGCCAGCGCTACGACGACGTCACGGCGGTGGTGGCGCGGCTGACGCGATGAGCCAGGAACTCGTCGATCTGGCGCGTCGTGGCTACGAAGCCGTCCGGAACGGCGACTTCGACACCGTCCGCGAGTTCCTCGACCCGGACGTGAAGTGGCACGCGGGTGACCCCACCGCCGAGTTCGCGTGCCAGAACCGCCGGCAGGCGCTCGACTGGATGCGGGGCGCCCGCCGACGCGGCCCGATCGGCGAGCTGGTCGAGCTGATCGACGCGGGCGACAAGGTCGTGGTGATCATGCGACGGTCCGGCGAGGACGGGCAGCCTGAGCTGATCGCCAACCTGACCACATTCCGCGATGGCAAGGCGATCGAGATGGTGCACTACCCCGATCCCGACGACGCGCGCGCCGCCGCGGGCGTCTGACCGCGCGGACTCAGCGCACGTAGCCGCGCCTGCGCAGGAACTTCTGGAGCTTCGCCACGAAGCGCGTCCCACCGGCGCCAAACGGCGCATTCAGATGCCCCGCCACGGCCTGCTGGTGCAGGTAGCGCTTGACCAGCTTGCTGTGGCCGAGCAGGTCCTCGTCGGCGGCCCAGGCTGCAATCACCCCGACGCTGTCCGGGTAGTGCTGCTTGGCCTGGGCCTTGAACGCCCTGAGCCACAGCGCGGCGTCCTTGGCGACGAGCTTCGGATAGTCGCGTGTCACGTCGGTGAAATGACCGCCCGCGAAGGTCAGGATCTCGATCGGCAGGCCCGACGCGGCGAAGTCGGTGAACTCGTAGGCGAACGCGTCGTCGGCGGTGAGGAACTCGAAGTGGCCGGTGTGGCCGAGGTCGACGATCCTCGCAGCGGGGTCGCCGAACACCTGCTCGGTCTTGACGTATGTGGCGGTGGCTGGATCGAAAGAGAAGACCTGCTCGACCGTGCAACAGTGGGCGCCACCGCTGTAGAGGTCGAGCACGACGTCGGGATCGCCGGTGCCCTCGAGGTCGACCACATGCACCGAGGGGCTGTGGATGACGCCTCCGGGCCAGCACAGCTTGCCGCAGAATTTCGCGACCACCGACTGGTCGTAGACGACGGTCCCGCCGCGAGAGATGGTCAGTCGCAGGCCGTGGAAGTGCGGGACCTTGCCCTGGAACTTGAACGTGGCTGCGACGGCGCCGGCGCTCGCCGTCTGCGTGGTGGCCAGCGCAGCCGGCGCGGCGATCAGGCATACCGCAGCCACGATGGGGATCACGAGCGCACGTCGGAGCATGGCGCGCAATCCTACCGATCGGTCAGACGTCCGACAACGACCGCTCATATCCGGAACACCTCGATCAGACGCTGCTCCTGTTCGGCCTCGATCCGGGCCACCACCTCGAAGTGCTCCTCGAGCCCCGAGCCCCGGAGCTTCTCGGCCAGCAGTTCGTCGACCTGGTAGATGCCCGCGCTGTTCGACATCGCGATCTCGACCCGCACCGCCCGCTCCTCCCCGGGCGAGATCTTGACCTCGTCGATCGCGTAGGCCGACAGCGAGTGGATGTCGAGGCGGCCAGCCTCGAACTCCATCCGTGAGCGCCCACGCGCCATGTCGAGCGCATCGGCGACCCGGACGATCCCCGCCTCCACCGTAAGGGGGCGGCCGTCACGGCGATGCCCGATGATCGCGTGCATGACCTCCGAGGCGATGATCGTCCGCTCGGGCTCCTCGTACGCCGCCGCGAGCAATCCGCCGATCGTGTCCGCGGTCAGGAACAGGCTGTAGCGCTCGTGGTCGTCGCGGTGGATCGACATGCCGACGCAGTGGAGCAGGCATCCGGCCGCCACCACGACCTCGGCATCGTGATCGCTCATGGCGTAGTCGGCCTTGACGCTCGGCACCACGCCACGGCGAAACAGGATCCGGGCCAGCCGCAGCCCGATGTTCAGCACGATCTGCACGTGCACCCAGGAGTGGTCGGTCATCCCCAGCCGGCGCGAGGCGTTGACCGCCGATACGTGCCACAGCGCCTTCACGTGGTCGCTCGCGTTCACCGCGTCCAGCACCTGGTCGAGCCGGCGGTTACCGCGCGTCGGCGCGCGCACGCGGACCTCGGTGAGCGCCTCGCGCGGCGGGATCGGGCGATCTGGGCTAGACACCGGCCACCTCCAGCAGCAGGCCTTCCCGCAGACCGCCGCGGCCCACCTCGAGCGGGGCACCGAAGCGCTCGGCGGCGGCCTGGAGGATCAGCAGTCCGGCCGAGAGCAACCGCACCCGGTCCGCGTCGAGGCCGAACCGACTGGCCACCTCGGTGCTGGGCTCGGCGGCGAGTAGGGTCAGGACGCGGCCGAATGCGGCGGCGTCGAGCAGCGGCCCGGCGATCCGGCGCAGCGACGTGGCGCTGCCGCCCACCGCGACCACGCACGCCGTCGGTGGGGGCTGCACGCCCTCCAGCGCTTTGCTGATCCGCTTGACGGCTCGGGCGATCTCCTCGGCCGCGGGCGGATCGGAGGGCAGGCACTCGTCGGTCAGCTGGCCGGAACCGAGCGGGAAAGAGGCGTACCAGTCGATCCGGTTGGGCGCCGTCCCGACCACCAGCTCGGACGATCCGCCGCCGACGTCGACTACCCCCAACGGGCCGGCCGGCATGTAGCCGAGCGTACGAGCCGCGCCCGCGAAGGCCAGCCGGGCCTCCTCCTCGGCGGACAGGACCGACACCTTAAGCCCGCAGGTTTCCCGCACGGCCGACACCAGCGCGTCGCCGTTGGTCGCGTGCCTGACCGCGGCGGTGGCCACCCCGACGACGTCGGTGGCACCCAGTTCGCGGGCGCGCTGCAACTGGCCGGCGACTACCGCAGCGACCTCGTCGATCTTCTCCGGTTCGATCTCCTCGCTGGTGGTCAATGCGCGCCGCACGTGGGTGAACGCCCTCTCCTGGTGGACTTCGACAAGCCGCTCGCCGTCACAGTCCGCGACAAGCAGGCGTGTCGTGTTCGAGCCGATGTCGATGCAGGCACGGCGCACGATCGGGAGCGGACGGTGCCTCGTCTCAGCCGACGGCCGGCGCCCGCGCGCGGACTCTACTGATGTCGGACGGCCGGCGTGCGAGGAGCGTCGCGGCGCGGACCGGACCGGTGGCCATCTATCTGCGGCTCCCGCATGGCATCGGTCTCCGGACCCCGAGCGCCGTCGGCCTGCGGTCCCGGGGCGTCTTCTGGGTGCGGATGCAGGCGCGAGCCCAGCCCGGACAGGGCGAACCAGGCCGCCACGGTGACCGCGAGCGACCCGGCGCCGGCCACGGCGAGCGCCGTACGCGGGCTGCCCAGCGCAGT
>DATFDC010000393.1:0-2064 GCA_035252415.1 Solirubrobacteraceae bacterium | reverse complement strand
GCCCGCACGACCTCGTACACCTTGGACTCGGGCTCGTGGTCGCGGACGATCGCGTGGTAGCGATCGAACGCCTCCTTCGGCCGAGGGTCCTTGTAGACCTGAGGCTTGATCTCGACGTCGGGCATCGGTCCGCTCTCCGCTCCGCGCTAACCGGTCAGCGGAAGCACCATCGTCGGCTTCTCGATCTCGTGCTCGGTGGTGGTCGGCACCACCGCGGTGCCGAGCGCGAAGAACTCGATCACGTGGGAGCCCCAGCCGTGGCTGCGCTCGACGATCCGGGCCCCGACGATCCCGCCGGCTTGCAGCTCGTCGGCCTCGCGCTGCATGCGCTCCATGGCCAGCTCACGGGCCTCGTACAGCGCCTGGGTGAAGTTCGGCATCTCGACGTTCCGTCCGACCTGCTTGAGCGAGGCCAGCATGCCCTGACGGGCCACGTGGTACACGCAGTTGCCCATCACCAGACCCACCGGTCGATACCCCGCTCGCAGCAGGGTGGCGAAGTCCTGCCCGCTCAGGTCGCTGGTGAACGGGCGCCCGTTCGGGGCGCGGTGAAGCTCGCCGTCGCGATGCTTGACCGCGGTGCCGACCGAGATGAACTCGGCCAGATCCGCGCCCCATTCATAGCGACCGATGTCCAGCCGGACCCCGACGATCCCATCGGCGCCGAGCTGGTCGGCCTCCTCCTCCATGCGCGTCATCGCCAGCTCGCGGGCGTGGTACATGGCCTGGGTCAGCACGGCGAGCTCCTGACTCTGGTTCCAGCCCGCCTGCTGCCAGCCGATGTGGTAGATCGAGCTGCCCAGCACGAGCCCCAGGGGCTCGAACCCGGACTGCTTGACCAGCAGGAACTCGTTGACCGACAGGTCGCTGGTGAAGAAGCCTCGGGCGACCTCCTGCTTCATCCGCGCGATGCGCTCGCGGCCGGAATCGGGGATGCCGGCCAGCGAGCCCGCCTCGTAGCTGGCCTGGTGCGGCGCCTCGGCCGGGGCGAGCGTCGTCGCGTCGGCCTGCGCCGGGGCCTGCGATTGCGCGTCGTCGTCGTCGTCTCGTCTCAGGAATCCCATCGTCTCTCCTTCACATCACTGGATCAGCAAACGCTCGAGCGCCCGCCGGGTGGCTTCGCTGCGGCTCGCCTCGGCGGCCAGCGCTTCGCTCAGCATGGCCAGCCAGGCATCGGTCTCGAGCTCCTCGTTCTTCAGGACGATCCCGCCCGACAGCCTCGCGCAACGGCACTGGACGGCGCCGCGGTCGGCCCGCAACTCGAGCCGCCGGTCGCCGAGGTCGACCGACATGCTTCGCACGCTCTTGGGCCCGAACATCCCGCTCCGGCGCCGGTCCACCCGGACGCGTCCCGGCACGGCCTCCTCGAGCTTGACGGCCATGCTTTCCACGAACGCACTCAGATCGCTCGAGTCGGCCCGCAGCGAGGCGGCCAGCAGATCCAGGTCGACTCCAGCGCTGTCGGATGACACGGCCCTCAGGCTACTCGACGTGTAACTCCGCGTACCGGGTGTCCTATCCTCCGGCCGTCCCCACGAGCACAACAGGAGGCTTGCCCAGGTGCCCGACGTCGAGGCGCACATCACCGGAACCGTGTGGAAGATCGAGGTCGAGGTCGGCGATAGCGTGGCGGAGGGCGACACGGTGGTGATCCTCGAGTCGATGAAGATGGAGATGCCGGTCGAGGCCGAGGATCCCGGCGTGGTCAAGGAGATTCTGGTCGAGGAGGGTCAGTCGGTCTCCGAGGGAGACGCGCTCGTTGTCCTCGAGTGACGACGCACCCCGCGGACGACTGCTGGTCGATCACCCGGCGCCGGGCGTGGCCCGGCTGACCATCTCCAATCCGGGCAAGCGCGGCGCGCTCGACCACCCCATCCTCGACGGCTTCACCTCCACCCTACCGAGCCTGGACGCGCGCTGCGTGATCATCACCGGCGAGGAGCAGACGTTCTCGGCCGGCTACGACATCGGTGACCTGCGTGACGGCAGCTTCCAGGCCGAGGCCGAGCGGCTCGTCGCCCACCCGTTCACGGCCGCGCTCGAGGCGGTCGAGGCGTATCCGTT
>DATFDC010000392.1:0-6437 GCA_035252415.1 Solirubrobacteraceae bacterium | reverse complement strand
TGTCCAACGAGGAGATCGCGGCCCGGCTGAAGGACTACCGCCCGCCCGAACGCCCGGCCCCGGCCGCCGCACTGGCCAAGTACGCCAAGCTGGTCTCGAGCGCCTCGCTCGGCGCGATCACGCGCTGAGCAGGCAAATATGCGCCGGGAAATGGTGCGTCGTGGCGCGCCGGCCGGGCAACTCGTGGCGCGCCTGCCGGGCAACGTCTCTCGCGCCGCCGCAAAGTGAAACAGACCTTGCATTTCGCTAAATCCGCCCTGGGAGCGGCGGGTTGCCGCATCGGGGACCGCTAGGATGGGGCTCGAGCAGAAGGGGTGATTACCGCTGGCCCGAGTTTCCTACCTCCGCCCTGAGCGCAGCCCGGCAAGGCCGAGCCGCCATCCAGGGCGCACGGCGCCGTTGCCGCCGCGCCGCACGCGGCGCCGCTGGCCGTACGTGGCCGGCGCGATCCTGCTGATCGCGATCGGCGCGGCCGTCGCGGCCGGGGTTGCGCTCAAGACGTCCAAGCCCGGCCTGGCCAGCGACCCGGTGGCGCTGGCCAAGATCACCCTGCCGCTCGGCGGGGCGAAGATCGAGAGCGTGAGCGCGGTCACCGGCCCGGCCAACGACCAGGTGCCGGTGTACCGGACGGGCAAGCAGATCTGGCCGCGCAAGAAGATCCACGCCGGGGAGACCCTGACCATCGACGTCGTCGTCAAACGGCCGGGCTGGAACGCATGGCTGACCGGCAAGACCCAGCGCCTGGAGGTCAAGGTCACCGCGCCGCGCGCCCGGCTGCGCAACCACTTCCTGACCGTGCGCTCGGGGCAGCCGCTGCGCCTGCGGTTCGCCCAGCCGGTCTCGACGTTCTCGTCGGGTTCCTCGCCGACCCACCTGCAGCGGCAGACCTTCGGCACGCCACAGTCTGAGGTCACGCTCGCGCGCAGCGCGCCGGCCGGCACGCTCTGGGTGGCCGCGGCGCCCCGCTCGTGGGAGACCTCGAAGCCGGCGCTGGTGAGCTGGTTCCCGGGCGGTGCCGGCTCGAGCGCGCTGGCCAGCCCGACGCCCGGGTCGACGATCAAGGCCAACACGCCGATCACGCTGACCTTCTCCAAGCCCTACAAGAAGGCGCTCGACGGCGCCATGCCGCAGATCAGTCCGACCACCCAGGGCACCTGGCACCGGATCAACAATCGCTCGATCCAGTTCCGCCCCGAGGGCTACGGGTACGGGCTCGGCGCCAACGTCTACATCGGCCTGCCCAAGGGGGTCAACCTGGTCGGCGCCAAGTCAGTCGGCGATCCGAGGTGGGGCCCGTGGAAGGTGCCGCCCGGCTCGAACACGCGCCTGCAGCAGCTGCTCGCCGTGCTCGGGTATCTGCCGCTGCGCTTCACCTATACGGGCTCCTCGCCCGGGCACACGATCGCCGGCCAGGAGGCCGCGGCGGTCAAGCCGCCCGCCGGCACCTTCGATTGGCGCTACCCGAACACCCCCGACGCGCTCAAGAGCATGTGGGCCCCCGGGACGTTCGGCGAGATGACCAAGGGCGCGATCATGGCCTTCCAGAACACCAACGGCCTCACCGTCGACGGAACCCCGGGGCCGGAACTGTGGAAGGCGCTGATCAACGCCGCGGTGAACGATCACCACAACACGTTCGGCTACACGTTCGTCTCGGTCAGCGAGGGCAGCCCCGAGAGCCAGTCCACCTGGCATAACGGCAAGGTGGTCGTCTCCGGCCCGGTCAACACCGGGATTCCCGCGGCGCCGACGGCCAAGGGCGTGTTCGCCGTGTTCGAGCACGCGCCGTCGGTGACTATGAGCGGCACTAACCCCGACGGAAGCCACTACAACGACCCCGGCGTGCCCTGGGTGAGCTACTTCAACGGCGGCGACGCGCTGCACGGCTTCCTGCGCGCGTCCTACGGGACCGCCCAGAGCCTCGGCTGCGTGGAGATGCCCTACGACGAGGCCCACAACGTGTACCAGTACACGCCGATCGGCACGCTGGTAAGCGTCAGCTGACCGACTGTTCGAGCAGGCCCGCGGTCCGGCGCGGCGAATATCGTGCCTCGATGTCGCAAGCGCCGGAACAAGCCTGGGACGCGGCCCTCGCCGCTTTTGACGACGACCTGTGCCGCCGCGCCGTGGCCGACAAGACGCGGACCGCGTATGCGAGCGACGCGGCTCACTTCGCGGCCTGGGCGAAGGAGCGCGAGTTCGACCCGGCCGGCATCGATGTCCGGACGCTCCGCCGCTACGCCGCCGGCCTGGCCGAACGCGGGATCGCGCCGGCCACGATCGCCCGCCGGCTGGCCGCGCTGCGGGGACTGTTCCGGACCCAGATCGAGGCGGGCGCCCGGATCGACAACCCGGCCGAGCTGCTGAGCTCGCCGAAGCGCGCCCAGCGCCTTCCGCACGTGCTCAAGAGCACCGAAGTGGCCGCGCTACTCGATTCGATCCCGGCCGACACGCCACTCGAGCTGCGCGACCGGGCCCTGTTCGAGCTCGCCTACGCCTGCGGCCTGCGGGCCGAGGAGCTCGTCTCGCTCGACCTCGAGTCGCTCGACTTCGACGCCGAGTCGGTCCGGGTGGAGGGGAAGGGCGGCAAGACGCGGCTGGTGCCGCTCGGCGAGCACGCCCGGCAGGCGCTCGAGCGCTACCTGGCCCGCGCCCGGCCGCTCTTGCAGGGCACCGACGGCGATCGCGCACTATTCCTATCCAAGTCTGGCCGCCGGCTGTCGACCTCCGACGTCCGCCGGCGCCTGAGCGGCTGGGCCAGACGCGCCGTGGCGCGCTCTCCCGGCCTCTCGCGGGCCCATCCGCACGCCCTGCGGCACTCGTTCGCCACCCACCTGCTGGACGGTGGCGCGGACCTCAGGGCGATCCAGGAACTCCTTGGCCACGCGACTATCTCGACCACGCAGGTTTACACTCGCGTTGAGTCGGCCCGCCTGCGGACCGCCTATTCGCGAGCCCATCCCCGCGCTTGAGCGGGACCGAAACGCCGGGGGAAAGTGGACACCAACGTCAAAGCGATCGAGCTACAAGATCTGTGGAGGCGCTTCAAGGCGACCGGTGACGAACGGGCGCGCGAACGGCTGGTGGTCGCCTACTCACCGCTGGTCAAGTACGTAGCCGGCCGGATGAGCTCGGGCCTCCCCGCCCACGTCGAGGAGTCCGACCTGATCTCCTACGGCCTGGGCGGCCTGATCTCGGCCATCGAGCGCTTCGACCTCTCCCGGGAGATCAAGTTCGAGACCTACGCGATCACCCGGATCCGCGGGGCGATCATCGACGAGCTGCGCACGCTCGACTGGGTGCCGCGCTCGGTCCGGGCCCGGGCCCGGGAGATCGAGCGAGCCAACATGAAGCTCGAGGCCCGCTTCCAGCGCGCTCCCACCGACGAGGAGATGGCCACCGAGCTGAACGTGTCGGTCGAGGACTTCCAGGAGGCCCTGCTCCAGATCTCGAACTCGACGATCGTCGCGCTGGACGAGCTCTGGAGCGTGTCGGATTCGACCGGGGATGCGATCTCGCTGCTCGACACGCTGCCCGACCGCGGCGCACCGGATCCCGAGCAGCTCATGGACCAGTCCGAGCTGCGCGACCGGATCGCCGACGCGATCGCCGCGCTGCCCGAGCGTGAGAAGCTGGTCGTCGCGCTCTACTACTACGAGAACCTGACCCTGCGGGAGATCGGCGAGGTGCTCGGGGTCACCGAATCGCGCGTGTCGCAGCTGCACACCAAGGCCGTGCTGCGCCTCCGGGGCAAGCTGGCCGGCGAGCTGGACTGATCTGGGGCCGCCTGCGGCGGCGTCCATGGGGCCGGTTCCGTGCGGCATCCCTGCCGCACGGGGTGACCGCTGCCACAGCCGGATGAGGCCTCCCCGGCCCCACGGACGCCGGGCGCAGCCCGGCCGGGAAATTTGGCTGCACGCGGGATCGTTCGTTGACACGCGCCGAGCCGGATTCCCTTGTAAATTCGCGTTCCTGGACCATTCGAGGAGAGGAGCACGGCATGCACAAGCCCGCGGACCGCATCCGCAACGTGGCGCTCGTCGGCCACCGGGGTAGTGGTAAGACCTCGCTGCACGAAGCCCTGCTGTTCCAGGCCGGGACGATCAACCGGGTGGGCTCGGTGGTGGATGGGACCACGGTGTCGGACTCCGATCCCGACGAGAAGGCGCGCCAGATGTCGATCACGGCCGCGATGTCGACCTTCGAGTGGCAGGAGCGCAAGGTCAACCTGATCGACACGCCCGGGGATCCGAGCTTCATCGCGGACTCGCTGGGCGCCCTGCGGGTGTGCGAGTCCGCCGTGTTCGTGATCAACGGCGTGATGGGGGTCGAGGTGCATGCCACTCGCCTGTGGCAGCGCGCCGCCGAGCTCGACCTGGCCCGGCTGATCTTCGTCAACATGCTCGACCGCGAGCGGGCCGACTTCTTCCGCACGCTCGAGTCGCTCAAGTCCGCGTTCGGCCAGCACGTGGTGGCCACCGAGATCCCGATCGGCTCAGAGCACGAGATCCGGGGCGTGATCGACCTGGTCGACATGAAGGCCTACGAGTACGAGGGCGGCGCGCGCGAGAACTGCAAGGAGATCCCGATCCCCGACGAGATGGTCGACCAGGCGCAGGAGTACCGCGAGAAGCTTATGGACGAGGTCGCCGAGAACTCCGATGCGCTGATGGAGCGCTACCTGGAGGGCGAGGAGATCTCACACGAGGAGATCGTCACCGCGCTGAAGGACGGGACCAACCACGGCGCGATGTTCCCGGTCACCTGCGGCGTGGCCACCCGCAACCTGGCCGTCAACCGCCTCCTCGACGCGATCGTCGACGACCTCCCCTCGCCGGTCAAGCACGGCGGCCTCGAGGTGGGGGAGATCACGCTCGAGCCGGCCGAGGACAAGGAGATGTTCGCCTACGTGTTCAAGACCCGCGCCGACCCGTTCGCCGGCCGGATCAACCTGTTCCGGGTCTACCAGGGCACGATCAAGCAGGACTCCCAGGTGCTGAACACCCGCACCCACACCAAGGAGCGGGTCGGGACGCTGCTCACGTTCGAGGGCGGGAGCACCGGGCACCCCACCGAGTTCGGCCCCGGCGACATCGGCGCGGTGGCCAAGCTCAAGGAGACCAAGGCGGGCGACTGGCTGGCCGCACGCGATGAGCCGATCGAGATGCCGAGCATCAAGCTGCCCGCGCCGGTGATGGCCTTCGCGGTAGAGCCCAAGAGCAAGGGCGACGAGGAGAAGGTGTTCACCGCGCTGCGCCGCCTTCAGGAGGAGGACCCGACGATCGACCTGCACCGCGACGACCAGACCGGCGAGCAGATCGTCGCCGGGCTATCGCAGGTGCACGTCGAGGTGATCGTCGAGCGTTTGAAGTCACGCTTCGGGGCTGAGGTGATCCTCAACCAGCCCCATGTGCCCTACCAGGAGACCATCCGCAAGCCGGCCAAGGCCCACGGCCGCCACAAGAAGCAGACCGGCGGGCGCGGCCAGTTCGGCGACTGCCACATCGAGATCGAGCCCACCGCCCCGGGCGAAGGCTTCGAGTTCGTCAACGCGATCAAGGGCGGCGTGATCCCGACCGGATTCATCCCGGCGGTCGAGAAGGGCGTGCTCGAGGCCATGCGGGAGGGCGTGGTGGCCGGCTATCCGGTCAAGGACGTGCGGGTGCGCCTCTACGACGGTTCCTACCACACCGTCGACTCCTCGGAGATGGCCTTCAAGGTGGCCGGCTCGCTGGCCATGAAGCAGGCCATGGAGCAGGCCGGGCCGGTGCTGCTCGAGCCGATCATGCTGGTCACCGTGTCGGCGCCGGAGGACGCCGTGGGCGACGTGATCGGCGATCTGAACTCCCGGCGCGGCCGTCCGCTCGGCATGGAGCCGGTGGGTGCCGGCATGACCGAGGTCAAGTGCGAGGTGCCGATGGCCGAGATGCTCTCCTACGCCCCCGACCTGCGCTCGATCACCGGTGGCCAGGGCGAATTCACGATGGAGTTCCTGCGCTACGAGGAGGTGCCGGGCCATCTGGCCGGCAAGGTGGTCGAGGAGGCTCGGGCCGAAAAAGAGGCCGTGAAGGCGTAGGAGCGGTCCGATACAGTCGCTCGGCGTGGCAACCAAGGACATCAGGCCGTCGACGGCCATCACGGTCTGCGATGTGTGCGGCCGGACACTTCTGCGCGGCGAGCACGCCGAGGTCTACCTGGACGGCGGCGTGCGGCGCTCGGTGTGCGAGCTGTGCAAGTCCCGCGCCCTGCACGAGGGATGGGTCCGGGAAGGCACCGTGCCCACCTACGACGCCGGCGCGACGACCTCGAACCGGCGCGGGTCGCTGCTCAGCCGCCTGCGCCGGCGCCGGGAGAGCCCGCCGGAAACGGGGGGCGAGGCGGGCGAGGAGCGGATGCCCGAGCCTCCGGCCTCGGATCGGGCCGACGAGCCCGCGCCA
>DATFDC010000391.1:0-8241 GCA_035252415.1 Solirubrobacteraceae bacterium | reverse complement strand
CTGCTCGGACGCGAGCGGGCGACCCGCGGCGGCGTCGGCTACGCCGCGATCCGCCTTGAGGACGGCACGACCGTCGCCGCGCTCGCGGTGGCCAACGCGTTCGGCGACGTCATCGGCGAGGACGGACGGCTGCTCGGCGCTCCGCGCGGCGACGATGGCTGGCTCATGCGCACCGCCGAGCTGCTTCCGGCGATGCCAGAGCTACCGGAGTCTCGCGACATCGCCGCGCGCGAGACCGGCAACACGACGCTGGTCTGCGTGTGCACCGACGCCTCGATCGACAAGCGCAGCTGCGCGATCGTCGCGCGCATGGCCGGCGCCGGCATCGCGCGGGCCGTCGACCCGACGTTCACCCCGATCGACGGCGACGTCGTGTTCTGCGTGGCCTCGGGATCCGATGCGCCGCGAGCGCCCGGGCTCGCCGCCTCATGGACGATCACCGTGCTCGGCACGGTCGCCGCCACCGTCACCGCCCGGGCGATCCGGGACGCTGTAAGTAAGTGACGGAATTATGAGCTTTTAGTCACTTTGACAACAGGGCTCAAGGTGTGAGATCCGCCACCTGGCACACACCGCCGGCCCTTGTAAAACCGACATTCGTGCAGGACACTGTGTCATCCGAGGGGGCAAATTTTCTCGGGGGAACAGAGGCCGGAAATGGGGCGCGAATCACGGCATTTCATAGTGTTGCGTTCACCCGTCGCTGGAGGCGGTGAGGACGCGGCCCAGCACATCTGCGACCGGCTCATCACCGCCATTCACATACAGGATGCGATGGTTGGCCCGCGGGTTGTGAAGCACGGCGGCGAGCACCTCGGCCACGTCGTCACGCGACACATCGCCGCGGAACGGCTCAATGTCGATTCGGACCCGCCCGTCGCCCGGCTCGTCGGTGAGCCGGCCCGGCCTGACGATCGTCCAGGTGCGGTCGCTCGCCTTGACGGCGGCGTCGGCTCCCGCCTTGGCGCGCAGGTAGACGCTGAACACGTCGTCGTCGCCCTCGGGCGGCGGATTCTCCGCCCCGACCGAGCTCACGATCACATACGGCGTCGCCCGGTCGGCAGTGGCGTCGAGCAGCTTGATCGCTCCGTCCCGATCCATGGTGAGCTTGCGCTCGGCGCCGCTCCCCGGTCCGGCGCCCGCGGCGAACACCACGGCTTCGGCGCCCTGCACAGCGGCGGCGATGTCCTCGACGCTCGCCTGCTCGAGGTCGCACACGACCGGTTCGGCGCCGGTCGCCCGCACCTCGTCGGCGTGGTCGGGGTTGCGTATGAGCCCGACCACGGCATCCCCGCGGGCCACGAGCCGCTCGGTCAGCCGCATCCCGATCTTCCCGTGCGCTCCTGCGATGGCTACCAGCATCGGAAACCTCCGGTTAGAGACGGTCGAGCAGCGCCAGCTGGCGCCGCGCGTATTCGGCGTGGGCGGGCGATTCGGAGTCGCTCAGTCGCTCGAGCGCGCTTTCGATCAGATCGATGCGCGGCGCGTACCCATCCGCGCGCTGGGAACGCACATACGCCACCACGGGCTTGGTCCGCCGGCGCTTGTTGCACGAACGACAGGCCACGGCCAGGTTCTCGGGCAGCGTGCGGCCGCGGCGCGATCACGGCAGGAGGTGCTCGGCCGTGAGATCAGCCGACCACGGCTCCCGGCCGCACCACACGCAGGTCCCGCCATCCCGTCCGATGAGATGTTCGCGGGTCATACGCCTGTCAACGGTAGCGCCGCGGAGTGAGACGAATCATTCACCGAAGCCACACGGGTTCTGCGATTCTCGGCGCTGCTGGTGCGAGGGGATCGGCGCGCGAGCGGAGGGTCTCTGAGTCGTGGACAGCAGATATGACGTAGTGGTCGTGGGCTCCGGGTTCGGCGGCGGGGTGACCGCCTGCCGGATGGCCGAGCAGGGCCTGCGGGTGTGCGTACTCGAGCGGGGCCGCCGGTTCGCCCCGGGCGACTTCCCAAACCAGGTCGACCAGGTCCCGTCCGCCCTGTGGCACCCGGACCTCAACCCCCGCGGGATGTTCGACCTGCGGCTGATGAAGGACCTCTCGGTGCTCACCGCGGCCGGCGTGGGCGGCGGATCGCTCGTTTACGCAAACGTCCAGCTGCGCACGCCGGCCGACGTGTTCGAGGAGCCCCCCTGGCCGGACGCGATCACCCGAGCCGAGCTCGATCCGTACTACGACCGGACCGAGGAGGCGCTCGATCCCCGCGAGACGCCGGCCGAGCCCGCGCTGCCCAAGGTCGGCGCCTTCGATGCGATGGCCGAGCGCGCGGGCCGTAAGCCGGAGCGACTTCCGCTCGCGGTGCATTTCGGAGAGGAGCGGCGCCATCCATTCAGCGGCGTCCTGCAGCAGGGCTGCCAGAACCTGGGACTGTGCGATGCCGGGTGTCCGGTGCTGGCCAAGAACACCGTCGACATCACCTACCTGGCCCGCGCCGAGCAGCACGCCGCCGAGGTCCATCCACTGCGGGAGGTGCAGCGGATCGATCCGCCGGTCGCAGCAGGCGGTGCGTGGCGCGTTGGCTTTCGCGATCTCCAGAACCGGAGCCGCGGATCGGTCGAGGCACCGCTGCTCGTCCTGGCCGCCGGCACGCTTGGCTCGAGCCGGCTGCTGCTCAAGAACCAGAGACATCTGGGCCGCCTCTCGCCGGCGCTCGGGAGTCGCTTCTCCGGCAACGGCGACGCGCTCGCCCTGGCTCTCGATCCCTCGGCACAGGGGGTCACCGGGGCACGCACCGAGTACGGCCCGAGCATGACCAGCCGGATCGACTACACAGCCGAGGCTGGGTTCATGGTCGCCGACGGTGGTCTGCCAAAGAACTTCGGCGGCGTCCTTGCCGCGCTGCGCGAGGTCAACGCGCTCACGGGCTTGGGGCGCGTGGCGTTGCATGTCAAGAACGCAGCGACCAAGCTTGGATTGAGCGACCTGCACGTGACCCACCGCACCGTCAGGCTCCGCGAAGAGCCGATCGGCGACTCGCTGGTGTTTCTGATGCTCGGCCGCGATGCCGCCGATGGCCAGATGCGGCTCACACCGCTGTTTCGCCGCTTCGACATCCGCTGGAACGCCGAGGACAGCGCCGGGTTGTTTGACCGGATGGGCCAGGCCGCCGGCGAACTCGCCGCCGCCGCCGGAGCGAAGTCGTCGTTCTTCGCCTTGAAGGCCGGTCCGCTCGGGAAGTTCATCACCGTGCACCCGCTGGGGGGATGCCCCATGTCCGACGACCCCGCCCGCGGAGTCACCGACCACCGTGGTCGAGTGCACGGCTACGAGGGGCTGTACGTGCTCGACGGATCGATCATCCCCACCGCGCTTGGCGTCAACCCGTCAAAGACGATCGCCGCGCTCGCCGAGCGGGGCGTGGCACATCTGCTCGCCGATCGGGGGCCGTAATGAGTGTGACTGAGCAGTTCGAGGTCCGCCAGACCTGGAAGAACCACCTGGGCAACCAGCGGATCGATCCGCTGCGGCTCTACGCCCCGAGCACCATCGATGAGGTGAGCCGGATCGTCCGCCAGGCCGAGGAGCAGGGTGTGACCGTGCGCGCGGTCGGCTCGGGGCATTCCTGGTCGGACGTCGCCCTCACTCGCGGATTCCTCCTGCAGACGAACCGGCTCTCGCGGCCGCGTACCGCCGAGCCCGATTTCCTGCGGCCCGAGTGGGCCGACCGCAGAGTGGTGAGGTCCGACGCCGGCATCCGGCTCAAGGAGCTCAACGCCTACCTCGACGCGAACGGGCTCGCGCTGTCCAACATGGGCGGCTACGACCATCAGACGATCGCCGGCGTGATCTCGACCTCGACGCACGGCTCGGGGATCACCTTCGGCCCGCTCAACGACATCGTCCGCTCACTCGACATCGTGGTCTCGGGCGGGAGGGTGTTGCGGATCGAGCCGTCGGACGGACCGACCGACCCGCAGCCCTTCGCCGACCACTTCGGCGACCGCCGGACGCTCGTGCAGGACGATCACATGTTCAACGCGGTGGCCGTGAGCATGGGGTGCATGGGCGTCATCTGCACGGTCATGATCGAGGTCGAGCCCAAGTACTACCTGCGCGAGGTGCGTGAATTTCACACCTGGGAGAAGGTCCGCGCCGATCTCCTTGACGGCGACGTGCTCCGGACGAACCGTCACTACGAGGTGCTGTTCAGCCCGTACGAGCGCAAGCACCGCTATCCCTGCCTGGTCACCACGCGTAACTACACCCGCAACCCGTCGCGCAAGCCACTCGACAAGCGCATGCGTAACTGGGGCGTCGAGCTCGCCTCGGCCTTTCCCCTCACGCCCCCCTTCCTCAACCTGATGGTCGACCTCAAGCCGAGCCTGTCGCCGTGGATGATGGAGAACGCGATCCGGGCGCTGATCAAGAAGGAGTACGACGAGGTCTCCTACAAGGTGCTCAACATCGGCACCGCGAACCTTCTCCCCGCCTACTCCGGCGAGGTGGGCGTGCCGATGGACGGCCGCCACATCGAGGCGGCCGACGCGCTCATCCGGGTGGCGGCGGAGTATCGCCACCTGGGTGACGTGTACCAGAGCTCACCGATCTCGTTCCGGTTCGTGAAGGCATCGAACGCCTACATGTCGATGATGCAGGGGCGCGACACGATGATGATCGAGTTGATCGAGCTGAGCCGCTGCGACGGTGGCTACGAGCTGATCGCCGCCTATGAGCAGGAGCTGAGCAAGCTCGGGGGCCGGCCGCACTGGGGCCAGGTCAACTCGCTCGCCGCTGGCGCCGGGTTGCTGGAGACCATGTATCCGCGCTATCCGGACTGGCTGCAGGTCATGGGCCAGCTGAACTCGAGCGGCGTGTTCGACAGTCCGTTCACCGAGCGAGTCGGGATCTCCGCGCAACGCTTCACCCCATGAGCACCGCCGGTCCCGAGCGTCACGCGATTCCCACTGCGCTTCACCCCATGAGCACCGCCCGCCCCGCGCGTCACGCGAACCGGCGCGAGGTGGTCGCCGTCCTGCTGGTTCTGGTCGCCGCGCTGGCCTACATCTACGTGCTCGGCTGGCTGATCAGCTGGGTCCGGCTGCGGGCGGCGCATGTCTCGGTCAGCGCCTCGCTGCCGATGCTGAGTCACTGGGCGATGTTCCTGGTCGGACTGCGACTCGTGGTCATAGTGGCGATCGGATTCGGGGCGGTGTGCGTCCTCGCCTATGCCGTCCACGGTTTCAACTGGGCGCGGCGCGGTCCGGAATGGCACAGCGTGATCAAGCACGGCCGCCCGCAGGCCGCAGCGCGCCACCGTAAGCGTCCGGCCGTCCATATGGACGCTCCGGTCGGCGATCGGTTTGTCCGCGTGATCGCCGGGTTCGATGTCGGCGTGATTGCCGCGACCTTTGCTCTGGCCATTGCCCGCGTGGCCAAGACGTTCATCGACCAGGCCTTCCCGCCCAGCCCGTGGTGGCATCTGGCGCTGCCCTGGGCGATCCTGACCGCGTTGTTCGCCTTCGGCCTGGCCCGGCTTGGGCCGCTGTGGGGCTCCCGCCTGTTCCACACCGCGCTGTGGGTGGTGGTGATCGCGGTTTCGTTGGTGTCCGAGGCGCCACTCGCGTTGCTTCTGCTCACATGGGCCGGCGTCGCATCGCTCGGCCGTACGTACGGCAAGGTGCGCAGCCGGCAGGGACAGGGCGCCCTGGCGTCCGGGCACCCCCGACATCTGGCGTTCGTGCTCTCGCCGCTCCCGTGGATGCTGCTCACGGTCTACGGACTAATCGGTGTCGCCTACTACGGGCTCCCTCCGGTCACGTTCTCGCAGGCCTCGGTGACCACGTCGTCAGGCGCGCGGGTCGTCGGCGGCTATCTCGCCCACAACTCGAGCGGCGCCTACCTCGTCACCTGCACCCCGCTCGCCGACGCGACGTCGATCAACGAGCAAATATCACACACCCCATCCGCTGATATTCGATCGGTGATCAGATCGTCGGAGCCGTTCGTGGTCGACTCGGGACTGCGGCCGTCGCTGCCCACGGTGGTCCTGCACACGCTCGGGATCAAGACGAGCACGCCGGCCTGGATTCGGCCCGAGGTGCGGACGGTCCGGCCGACGTGCGCCGGCGATCCGCTCCCGGCCTCGAGCGTCGGGTATCCGGCTTCGCGGCTCGGCCAAGGGGTGATCGCCGGTCCGGCGCCGCCGGGCGGCCAGGCCGTCGACGGCGAGACGCCGATCGCGCAGACCAGTCCGGGGATCGCGGCGCTGGCCCGGCGCTATCAACCGACCGTTCTGGTGACCGCGGCTGATCCCTTCTGGCCGGTATCGGTGGGGGCGGTGCTGGCCGATCGTGGACCGGGCGGCCAGGTGACCTGCCTGCAGGAGGGGCAAGCCACCTGCCCCGCGAAGACGCCCCGGGCGGCTCCGACCGCGGACGATCTCCGCGAGGCCGGAAGCGGACCGGACGACTTCCTCGAGTATCCGGTCTCGCCTGCCCTGACCAGCGGTCCGTCTCCACAACTGGCCGCGTTCCTGCGCGGTCAGCAGACGCGTCCAGGCGAAGTCCCGACGCTCCGTCAGCGGCTGGCCGATCCCGGGCTGCTCGATCCGTGGCGGACCGCCGAGGTGTACTTCTACTACGCCCGGAACACGAATCCCGCCACCTGGCCCGCCCCGGATCGCGCGATCACCGGAAAGTTCATCGCGCTCCAGTACTGGTTCTTCTACGCCTACAACTATTACCCGACGGTGTTCGACGCGGGCCTCCTGCCCCAGGCGCCGGTGGCCGGTGATCTGATCAACACCGACCTGCATCAAGGCGACTGGGAGCACGTCACGGTCCTGCTCGACGCCCAGACCAAGAAACCGCTCTGGCTGTATACGGCGCGCCACTCCAACGAAGGTCAGTACTACGCGTGGGACAGCCCACTGCTCACGTTCGACGACGGACACCCGGTGGTCCAGGCCGCGCTCGGCGGGCATCCGACCTACGACGCCCACTGCCGCAAGGGACTGCGCTTCAACCCGGCGCTCGGCGTGCTCCGCGGGCGGGTCGCCGACTGGATCGTCTGCGGCTCGGGCCGCTTCGCCTTCCGGGCCCAGACCACGCCGCTGGTCGACATCGCCAAGACGCCGTGGGCCTGCTGGAAGGGTCACTTCGGCGTGGCGACGCGCTCGGAGATCGGCGCGGCCAAGCTCAAGGAAAGCTCGATCCAGCGCACGATCGACTCCAACTACCAGGTGGCCGGCCCCCGCTCGCCTCTGTGGCAGGCCGAGAACGGTCGCCTGGCCGCCGACCAGACCGCACAGGCGGGCAAGCCGCCACCGACCGACAACGGCGTATGCGCCGGCAGCGCGGATCCCGCCGCGCCCGAGAACGCGGCGATCAAGCGCGGCCTCTGAGCGACCGGAGATACTGGCGCGATCATGGAAGAGCTTCCCGAGCACGTTCGCCGCAACCGCGCTTCGTGGGACGCGATCGCGCCCGAATACGTGGAGATGGGGCGGCGCGCCTGGCAGACCGAGCCTTCGTGGGGCGTCTGGTCGGTGCCGGAGACCGATCTGAACGTTCTACCGGACAGCCTGAGCGGCCTCGACGCGATCGAGTTGGGCTGCGGAACCGCGTATGTGTCGGCATGGCTCGCGCGGCGCGGTGCGCGCGTGGTGGGAATCGACAACTCGGAGCAGCAGCTGAATTCAGCGCGGGCGTTTCAGCGCGAGTTTGGACTCGAGTTCCCGCTGTGGCACGGCAACGCCGAAGAGGTTCCCGCCCCCGACGCGAGCTTTGACCTGGTGATCTCCGAGTACGGCGCGAGCATCTGGTGTGACCCCTACCGCTGGATTCCCGAGGCCGCGCGGCTTCTGCGCCCCGGCGGCGAGCTCATCTTCCTCGTCAACGGGGTGATCGCGGTGCTGACCTTCCCCGACGATCCCGAGGGGCCGGCGGGCGAGACGCTCCTGCGCCCGTACTTCGGCATGCACCGCTTCGAATGGCCCGGCGAGGACTCCGTGGACTTTCACCTGCCGCACGGGGAGATGATCGCCCTGCTCCGGCGCTGCGGGTTTGTCGTAGAGGAGCTGATCGAGGTCCGCCCGCCGGAAGGCTCGACGACGAGCTTCCCGCTCGTGACGCTGGAATGGGCTCGGCAATGGCCCTGCGAGGAGATCTGGAAGGCGCGTAAGCAGGGCTGAGCCGGGGACCGGCGCGCGGCAATCGAGAGCGCTCCGATCGAGAGCGGGGCAACCGAGAGCAGGGCAACCGAGAGCGCCCCGATCGAGGGCGGGCTCTGAGCG
>DATFDC010000390.1:0-3863 GCA_035252415.1 Solirubrobacteraceae bacterium | reverse complement strand
GGCCGGGTCCCGCCGGGCGGTCCTTCCGTATGTTCCGGGCCCGAATGAGCCGACCCGCCAAGGCCCTCCTATCGGGTGCGATGCTCGCGGTCGCGGTCCTGGCGAGCGCGTGCGGGACCCAGAAAGTCAACGCGCCGGGAGGCGATGCCGCGCTCCAACATGGCGCGACGTTGTTCAACCAGCGCTGCGGCGGCTGCCACACGCTGTCCTACGCCGCCACCCGCGGCTCGGCCCAGAACGTCCGCACCGCCCAGTTCAACAACGGGCCGAACTTCGACATCCGCTGCGAGCGGCCGGTGGCCCGGGTCCTGTACGCGATCGCGAACGGCGGCTTCTCGGGCGTGGTGATGCCGCAGAACATCGTGGTCGGGCAGGACGCGATCGACGTGGCCCAGTTCGTCGCCAAGTACGCCGGCCACAAGGCGCCGACGATCCCGGGCGTGGTCAAGTGCAGCCAGACCCCGATTGGCTCGATCGCCGAGGCGCTGGCCCCCGCGGGCTCGACGTCGACCAGCACCGGTCCGTCTCCCCAGACCCTGACCGGGACCTCGTCGACCTCCAAACCTTAAGTGCCTCTCCCGTCAACGCTTGCCGTGTTTGTCGGCTGCAAACCTTCGCCTGGCTTTGTCCTCGGAGTCTCGTGTGGCGCTGCTACACATCGACTCCTGCGTCCTCGCCAGGCTCGGTTTTCGCTCGCCAAACGCGGCGCCCGTTTCCGGTCGCGGCACTAGGAGGCCATTCTTGCTCGACATCCAGCTGATCCGTCGCGAGCCGGACGCCGTGCGGGAGGCGCTCGCCCGCCGTGGCCCGACCGCGGCGGACGCGGTCAACCGGGTGCTCGAACTCGACCAGCGCTGGCGTGAGGTCCGCACCGCGCTCGAGGAGCTCAAGGCCGAGCAGAACAAGGCCAGCCGCGGGCGCAAGGGCCCGCCGACCCCCGAGGAGCGCGAGCAACTGGCCACTCTGGCCGCCCGCGGTCGCGAGCTGAGCGACGAGGAGACGGCGGTCCGGACCCAGCGGGACGCCCAGCTCGCCGGACTGCCCAACCTGCCGGCGCCTGATGCCCCGAATGAGGACACCGTGTTGCGCGAGGTGGGAAACGCCGGCGTCACGGGACGCGATCACCTGGAGCTGGCCGGCCCGCGGATCGACATGGAGCGGGGGGCCCGCCTGTCGGGCTCGCGCTTTGCCTACCTTCGCGGGGATCTGGTCATGCTCGAGTTCGCGCTCGTGCGCTACGCGCTCGAGAAGCTGCGGGGCCTTGGCTTCGAGCCGGTCATCCCGCCCGTGCTCGTACGCGAGCGCGCGCTGTACGGAACCGGTTTCCTGCCCGACACCGAGCAGCAGATCTACCGCCTGCCCGACGATGACCTGTATCTCGTAGGTACCTCCGAGGTGGCCCTGGCCTCGCTGCACGACGACGAGATCCTGAGCGCCGGCGACCTCCCGTTGCGCTACGCCGGGTTCTCGACCTGCTTCCGGCGCGAGGCCGGCGCCGCCGGCAAGGACACCCGCGGGATCTTTCGGGTCCACCAGTTCGACAAGGTCGAGATGTTCGCGTTCGTCGAGCCGACCGAGGGGACGGCCGAGCACGAGCGACTGCTGGCGATCGAGGAGTCGATCCTGACCGAGCTCGAGATCCCCTACCGGGTGGTGGCCATCGCGGTCGACGACCTGGGCGCGTCGGCGGCCAAGAAGTACGACTGCGAGGCGTGGCTGCCCGGCCAGGGGCGCTACCGCGAGCTCACCTCGACCTCCAACACCACCGACTACCAGGCCCGCCGGCTGGGCATCCGCTACCGCCCGGGCGAGGGCCGGCCCGAGCACGTCCACACCTTGAACGGGACCGCGGTGGCGGTCGGGCGGACGATCATCGCCCTGCTCGAGAACGGCCAGCAGGACGACGGTTCGGTGCGGCTGCCGCCGGCGCTGGTGGCAGCCGGCGCGCCCGAGGTCCTGCCCCCGCCGCCACAGTGAGCGCAGCGGGGGCACACGCCGCGCGCTCTAGGTGTTGATCGATTTTCCCCGCTCCTGGGGGTTAATCCATCACACCGGGACCGCCGCTCGCCACCGGACGGCGTGCGCGCGGTCGATTCGTCCGGCTAGTTGACGACGCGCAGCCGCCGGGGCTGCTGGTCCTCGAGGACCACGAGCGCCGCGCGGGGCGGACCGCAGGAGGCGACCCGGGCCCGGAGCCGGACGCCGAACGTGTTCCATGGCCGCACGAAGGCGCTCACGGGCTCGTCGGCACCCGAGGCGGCCTCGGCCAGAGCGGCGGCGAACTTGGCGGGGCGACCCGCCTCGGCGTCAGCCGGAACGAGCAGTTGCACGACGGGCTGGTTGACCGCGCTGTCCTCGGTCACGCCGAGGAGCGACTCGGCCCGCCACGACATCGCCTGGACGAGCAGCGAGCTGTCGATGACCAGGAACGCGTCGCGGTGGTTGGGAGCGATGTCCCGCCGGGTCTCCAGCATCACGCCAAGACCGCACGACCGGCACACGCGCGCCATCGGAGCGGGCGGCTGATCGCCACGCGCCGGGGCCGCGCAATGGCCGCAGAACCAGGCGAACTCAACCGGTTCGACGGCGGCCGATTGAACGAGTCTTAGTGCTGGACGTAGATCTGTATTTCCCCTCATTGCCCCTGCGGTGATGCTAACTCGTAGGGTGGCGGAACGGAAGCGGCCGCCGAAGATTTGTGCAACTTGTAGTGCCCCTCGACGGTACTTGGGCCGACCTTGAAGCTGATGGAACGGGCTGGACGAATGGCCAGCCGCCGGCGAAATTCGCGGAATCGGCGCACGGGCCGCCGCCCGCGCTCCGGAAACGTGCAAATTGCGAGTTACCCACGTCTAACTGCGTGCCCGGATCTGGTATCGGCGATCGACACCCTCGGGCCCGTATTGACCTCCCTCTCGTGCGCGTTTCGATACCCACATCCGCGTGAACGCTCACAAAAGTTGTCGTTCGATCCCCCCAGGTGGGGGGTTCTGACGCGATTCCGGGTGACTTCGCATCGATTCGCGCGCGGAAGCGTGCAACAGGCGACGCATGCCCGTCGCCCGGCCGCCACGAGAATCGGCCAGCCCGCGTCTCCGGCGCGCTACGCTAGCCCGGCCGAACGGAGAGGTGCCGGAGCGGTTGAACGGGCGCGACTGGAAATCGCGTAACGGGGGTTGACCTCGTTCGGGGGTTCGAATCCCCCCCTCTCCGCTGGTGTGATGAGTCGGGACATAGGTCTTAGATGAGTCGCGACATAGGTCCCATTTTTTGGAGCTCGGCCATCGGCCGGGCTCTTTGTTTTGGTTGCGCCAGTAGCTGCGGTCGGGCTCGATGAGGTGGCGGGAGAGGACCTCGCCGGTGGCGAGGTCAGCGACGGTGATCTGGTGCTCGTCAGCGATCGCCAGCACGCGTTTGCGGGCGTGTGCGGTGCCGATGCCGAGGTGGTGCATCCGGCCGGCGCGCCGGATGGTCATGCGGCCTTTGGGGTCGAGCCGGTCGTAGCGCAGGCGATAGTGGCCCGGGGCGTGCCCGTTGGTGGCCGGCAGCGCTTTGGGGGTGGCGCGGTAGGTGTGGCCGGGGGTGTGTCGTGCCAGCGCGCGGTGGGGGCGCCGCTCGTTGTAGTGCGCCCGGAACTCGTCCAGCTGGGCTTGGAGCTCGGCGAGGGTGCGAGCCGGGGGTCGGGCTCCCAAAGCGCTGCCGGCCACCAACGGGCACGCCCCGACTGTTCGCCCACCCCCCGGACGAATCGCGCCCGGCGATCGCCGCTACGGCCTCGCCCTACGGGCTCGGCCTCCGCAACGACCGCCGCCCCCTCAGACCGAGGTGTGACCTATGTCCCGACTCATGAGGGACATATCACC
>DATFDC010000389.1:0-10401 GCA_035252415.1 Solirubrobacteraceae bacterium | reverse complement strand
CGGCGCCACCGCGAGGTCGACGCCGTCCACCGCGAAGAAGCCGTCAAACGACTTGGCCAGGTCGTTGATCTCCAGGAGCGGCCCGGCGCTCATCGCAGCGCCACCGTGGTTTCGCTACCGGCGCGATCGTCCGAGGCTACGTCGTCCCCGTCTCGCGGCGAGAGCGGACTCCCACCGCGTCGCCTGCCCAGCCATTGCCCGGCGCGCACCACCATCCCGAGCACGCCGTCGGGCGCGAACAGCACGACGGCGAGCAAAAGCAGTCCGAACACGAGCTGGTAGTCGTTGCTGTTCGCGAGCACGATGTCTCGGCCCTGCTCGTAGATGAACGCGCCCACCACGGGGCCGAGAAACAGGTACTGGCCGCCGATCACCGCCATGAACACCGGGTAGCCCGACTCGGTCCAGTTCAGGATGTTCGGATTGGCCGAGGAGTCGTGCACGACCGCCAGCGTGCCGGCGAGCGCGCAGAACACGCCGGCGAACACGAACGCGAGCAACTGGTGGCCAAACACGTTGACCCCCAGCGCCTCCGCCCGTTCGCGGTTCTCGCGGATCGCCCGCAGTGTCATGCCGAACGGCGAACGGGTGATCCACCAGAGTGCGAGCAGGGCCACCACGACGACACCGAGCGTGAAGTAATAGGCGTTGTTCATCCCGTTGAGGAAACCCGGCAGGATCTCCCCGAACACGCCGTTGGCGCCGCCGGTGAACTTCTCCTGTTGTAACGCGATGACGTAGAAGAGCTGCGAGAAGGCGAGCGTCAGCAGCGCGAAGTACAACCGCCGGGTCCGGAGCGCCACCAGCCCGACCAATAAGGCAGCGATCGCCCCGACGAACGGGGCAGCGGCGAAGCCGAGCCAGAACGACGTCTGCCAATGCATCCACATGAGCGCAACGGTGTAGGCACCGGTTCCATAGAAGGCGGCCTGCCCGAAGGAGACGAGTCCGCCGTAGCCGACCAACAGGTTCGTCGCGCAGGCGAACAGCGCAAGCGCGATCGCACTCTGGATGTCGAGCAGCGAGGTCGCGCCGAGAAGCGCGGGCAACACCAAGAGCACGACGAGGACCGCCGCCGGGATCGCTCCTCGCCGGGCCGCGGTTCCCAGCGTCACCGCTCGGCCACCCCAAGCAGACCCCACGGTCGCAGGGCGAGTACGGCGATCATGGCGATGTAGATGAACGCCGAGGACCACTGCGGCACCCAGATCACCCCGACGGTGTCGAACAGGCTGATGATGATCGCGGCGAGCGCGGCCCCCACCACCGAGCCCAGGCCGCCGATCACGGCGACGATGAATGCTGAGACGACGATCGTGGCGTCGAGGCCGGGCGCCACCGACTCCAGCGGAGCGGCGAGCGCGCCCGCGAATCCCGCGAGCGCGGCGCCGATCATGAAGACTGAAGTGGAGAGCAGTGGCACGTTCGTGCCCGAGACCGCGAGGATCTCGGGATCCTCCGCCGCGGCACGAATGCGCCAGCCGAGCGCAGTGCGCTGGAGCAGCGCCCACAGCGCGGCTCCCACCACCACCGCCGCGCCGATCGCGAACAGGTCGTAGCTCGGGAACTTCCCCGAGCCAATCACGACGGAGCCGTCCAAAGGCGACGGTGGGTTGACCGATCGGGGCTGAGAGCCCCACACGTGCAGGGCGATGTCGGCGAAGATCAGAAACAGCGCGTAGGTCGCGACCAGCTGGACCAGGTGGTCCCGCTTGTAGATGCGTCGCAGCACGCCGATCTCCACGCCGGCGCCGATCCCCACCAGAGCCAGCGGCGCGGCCAGCAGCCCCAGCCAGAAACGCCCGCCGGCGACGCCGCCGACCACCGAGGTCAGGATCAGCGCCCCGTACATGTAGAAGCTGCCGTGAGCGATGTTGATGATCCGCATCGCCCCGAACACGAGCGTCAGCCCGGCCGCGGCGATGAACAAGTAGCTCGCCTCGGTCATCGCCGCGAGCATCGTCACGATGTCGCTGGACAGGGTCATGACCCCTAGGGGACGGAGCAGGGTTCGATGATCTGCTTCACCGGTGGCGCGTACGTCTTGCTCCACAAAGGCACGCCGTACGTCGGGTTGACCGAGGAGGCGACAATCCCGGTGTCCTCGGTGACCTCGGCCTGGTGATCGCAGGCCCGGATCGTGATGCTTCCGCGCGGGGTCGGAACCGATGCTCCCCCGAGTGCGTCAGCGATCTTGCTCGCGTCGAAGCTACCGGCTTTCTTGACACCCTCCGCCCAGATTTCGGCTGCGTCGTAGCCGTTGATTGACCACTCGTCCGGATAGGCGCCATAGGCACTCTTGTAGGCGGTGACGAACGCACTCATCGCGGTCGACGGCTCGGCCCAGAAGGCACCGCGATTCCAAGCCATCACCCCGGCCGGCATCTGACGTCCCACCGCCTTGACGACGTCCCAGCCGTACATCCCTCCCACCTTTGCCTTGCTGAACAGTCCCAGGCCGATCCCCTGCTTGGTGAGGGTGACCAGGTCGCCCCCATACTCGCCCACGAACACGAACTGTGGATTCGAGGACAGCACCGCGGAGATGTTCGAGGTGTACGAGGTGGCTCCGAGCTGCGGCGTTTGCTGAGTCGTGACCGTGTAGGTGACCCCGTCCTTCTTGAGGTCGTGCAGGAACGCCGACACGGTGTCGAGCCCGAAGCTGTAATCGGGAGTGATCGTCGCGATGCGGACGGGACCCTTGCCGAAGAACTTCACGAAAGCCAGCGCCGCGGCGGCGGGCTCCATGTCGGTGTTGGTGGAGATCTCGTAGATCTGCTTGCTGAAGTGCGTGGTGGTCAGGCCGATGTCGTTGGCCATGTGGAGGAACAGCGGGACGTTGTAACGCTCGGCAAGCTGCGCCTGAGCCAGGGCCACCGCGCTCGAGACCGAGCCGAACAGGACCTGGACGTGGTGGTTGAGGATCAGGTTGCGCGTGACGGTGGCGCCGGTGCTCGGGTCGATCTGGTCATCGGCGGTGACCAGATGGAGCTTGTGGCCCAGCAGCCCGCCGCTGTGATTGATCTGGTTGATCGCGAGCTTGATGCCGTTCAGTCCGGGCACGCCCAGGGCGGCGAAGGTGCCGCTCAGCGTGCTTGCCACTCCCACGTTGACCGTCCCGCCGCCGGTTGACGCCGTCGCATCACCGCCAGAGGAACCCCCACACCCGGCCAGCACGCAGACGGTCGCCAGCGCCACAGCAAACGCCGAACACCTACCGCGGCCACGCAGGCGCGCGAACGCGAACGCTTCTCGCATCGGACCTTCCCTCCCTCTTGCTCACCGCGGGCGTCGAAAATCGCCGTCAGCGGGACACGTGGATCAGCTGACTATCTCTGCCTCGCGCTCCACATACGTGGAGTGGCACGATGGTAAGTCTCCAGCGGGCGGCTGTGAATTCGCGAAAGCGAGAAATTCTCGCCCGCCGGTTTGTCGGATGTCTACAAAGCCCGGGTCACTCGTCCGGCCACAGCTCGAGCAGCTTAAGCCCCAGCTGGAGAAGCAGCAGATCATCCGGCACGTGCGGATCACGGCCGGTGAGGCTCTTGATCCGGCCGAGGCGATAGACAACCGTGTTGGGGTGCACGCACAGCGCCTCAGCGCTCTTGGCGAGGTTGGATCCAGACGCGACATACGCCCGCAACGTGGGCACGAGCTCCGCGTGACGCGCTCGGTCGTACTCGCGCAGTCGTCCCACGGTCGCGTTGATGACCCGCTCGGGGCGGCGTGTATCGCGCATGATCGAGTCGATGAGCACATCATCAAAGGCGACCACGGGGCCTCGGTCGGGGTCGGTCGTGGCGGTTTCCACGGCTTCGAGGGCTTCGCTGTAGCTCACCGGGAGCGCGGCAAGTCCCGGGTTGGGGCCACTCAGACCAACGGTCACGTGGAGCGAGGCCAGCTCCTCCGCCAGACGCAGGCACGCTGCCCGCAACTCCTGCCCTTCCGCCGGGGCCTCGAACGGGTGCAGTGCGACGACCTCGCCGTGGCGCATCCCGACCAGCAGGGCACCTGTCTGAGGGCGCAGATGCGACCGCGTCGCGTCCATGATCCGGCGCAGCGCTCCGCGCGCGGCCGGCATGTGGTCGGCGACGTCCTCAACGACCCGCCGGTCGGTCCGTACCATGACAACGAAGTAGCTGGAGCACAGCCGAAGGTGAAGAGAGTGGGCGAGTCGCCTGACCGCCTCGGATTCACCGTCGCCGGCGAGCAGCGCGTCGAGGAGGTCTCGGCGCAACAGCTCCTGGTCGGTCCATACGTTGTGCAGCTCGCTCATGTAGCCCTGCGCGGCCGCGATCGACTGCAGGTCGACATGCTCGAGCAGCTGTCCCGCGAGCATCAGCGCGGCCTGGAGCTCGGCCGCCACCTCGTGGTCGGTGCACTGCATGATCGCCTCCCACAACATGCGCCCCTGGAGCCTCACAGCGTGCAGGAACGACTCGAGCGAGACGTGTTGATGGACGCGACGGGCGGCGCCGGCGCGCACCACCTCGAGGTCATCCAGGCCGGGACGATCGCCACTCGCCAGGTTGGCCAGGATCAGGCGGAGTGCTCCAAGCGTGACCCTGTGGACGTCCTCCAGCAGCTCCTCGTTCGTCGTGAGCCGGTAGTCGGCGATCTCCTCCCGATATCGCTGGACCAGCCTCCGGGCGATCGTTTCGAGCTGTGCCTGCACCCGATCGATGATCGCCCACGCCGCCTCGCGATCCGGTGACGGGTTGAGTCGCACACGTGGGTCAATAGAGCCCAACGTCGTCATTGGTAGTCCGGGGCGCGGTGTCCGCTAGGCGGACCCGTTTCCCCTTTCCCCTTTCAATCCGTGCGTGCGGTTTTCCCGCACACGGCTTACCGATGGTCTTCCTGGCATGTCTACGCGATCCCTGGGTAGCGGATGGTGCCCATGAGCTGGTGAAGCCCCAGCCCCACGAACCATTGACGCGTCCACCGATCGGCCTGTCCGGCGCGTAGGTTGCGACCCTTGCGGCTTTTCATCAAGCGCTTGAGCCGCCACGCGACGTGCCGGTCGATCTGGATGAACTTGGTGGCGGCATTTCCGGAGCGGAAGTAGTTTCCCCAGCCGCGCAGCACCGGGTTAAGAACCGCGATCACCTCGCGGATGTCCTTGACACCGGCGCAGCGGCGACGGTCGGTCAGCGCTCTGATCCTCGTCCGGATGCGTTTCATCGCTCGCTGGGAGGGCCAGCGGTGAAGGTAGTAGCGGCGGATGCCGCACTCCAACAGCCGACCCGATACGCGCGCTCGGAAATGACACCCGAGAAAGTCAAAGCCTTCCCGACCTTCGCGGAGATCCACAATCCGCGTCTTGTCCGGATGCAACTCAAGCCCCAGCCCGCCCAGGATTTCCCCGGCGACCCGGAGCGCCTCCCTCGCCTCGCCCTCAGTCGAGCAGAGCACGACCCAATCGTCCGCATAGCGGACGAGTGTGCCTGGACCCCGCCGCATGAACGCGCGGTCGAAGGCGTGCAGGTAGATATTCGAAAGCAGCGGCGAAATCACGCCGCCCTGAGGCGTGCCGGCGACCGTCTCCCGGAACACCCCATCCTCCATCACACCCGCCTCAAGCCACTGGCGCACCAACTTCAGCACCCGCCGATCCGACACCCGCTCGGCCACCAAACCCAGCAACTTCCGCTGGTCAAGCTCGCCGAAGAAATTGCGGATGTCGGCCTCTGCGACCCACACCCGGCCGCGCGGAAACGCAACCCGAATGCGCTCAAGAGCATCCAGCGCCCGACGCTTGGGACGAAAGCCGTACGAGACCTCCAGAAAGTCAGCCTCGAAGATCGGCTCAAGCACCAGCCGCGCCGCCTGCTGGACCACCCGGTCACAGACCGTCGGAATGCCCAACGGCCGCCTACCACCATCGGGCTTAGGGATCGCCACGCGCCTGACCGGCGCGGGACGATACCGGCCCTCCCGAAGAGCACGCTGTACCTCGCCGAGCATCCGCTCGACCCCGTACTCCTCGACCTCGGCCAGCGTCACCGCATCGACACCGGCCGCGCCTCGGTTCGCTCGCACCCGCCTCCACGCCTCCCGAAGGACGTCACTCCTCCAGATCCGGTCATACAGAGCGTGAAAACGGCGACCCGGGGACCGCTTGGCACATGCCCATAGCGCGCGTTGAAGTTCTCGCACATCCCCACCAGTGGCCACCATGGCCATTTCACTAGCAGGGCCGACGAGCGAACGCCCGCCGAGGTAGTTGGGCCGTTCTGAGACGACCATGCCCTAGCGCTTACCCCCTCCACACGCACGACCAAAGCAGGGGTCCTTCGCTCCCGACGCCTTTAGCTTGACGCCGATCACCACTACTACGACCCCCTCGGACTCCCGCTGCCCTCCGCCCGACTTCACCATCCGGCTTATACAAGCGGTCTCTGCTGACGAGGCTGGACAGACGGGTCTCCCTTGTCCCGCGATCAGACCTTGCACGCGTGCAACTTCCCATACCCCGCGGGAACCCGCCACACCAACTCCGGACCAAACGTGACGGACATGACCTTCGCCGTGACATGAGCGGCTCGGCTTCCCGACTGTAGTTCTGACGAGGCTGCAGTCGCAGCCCACGCGCTTGCTCCCTCCAAAGAGGCTTTCGACACCCCGCTCAACCATCGGGATCTCTCCCTCAAGCCGGGGCCTGCTACCGGGCGCTCCGGCACTTACCCGGACGGGACTCCCACCCGCTGGCCTGACACAGGTTTCAAGGCGCAACATGACGCGAGCATACGGCGCGACCGGGTGATCGCGCCGCAGTCCGGTTGTCAGGGTCTACGGCTAGCCGCCCGGCAAGCCGTCGTAGGTCGAGCAGTTGTTCGGCGGCGTTGCTCCTGCGAACGCGTTCTCGAGATAGGTCAGCGTGGCCTTCCAATAAGGCCCGAGCCCGCCGATGTGATCGCCTCCGGTCGGGTCGCGGTCGTAGTCGACGGTCACGCCATGCCGGCAGTAGTTGGCGACCCACGCGTCGACCGGCTGGATGTACGCGAGGTCGTCGTCCACCGAGTTGTAGAGGAACAACGGCGCCTTGGGCAGCGGACCGTTCTTGAGGCTGAGATACTCGAGGCCGCGCTCGACCGGCGGGTAGAGGGCGAGATCCTCGGAGTCGGGGAAGTTGGTGTACTGCGAGGCGTTGGCGTACGGCTCGTTCAGCGTCGAGCCGGCACAGCCGCTGTCGTCCTGTCCATCCCTCGCGGCCAGGGCCTGGCCCGAAGCGTTCAGGATCTTCGTCAGGTCGAAGTCGTGCGGCAGGGCGCGCGTGAAGCTCTCGAGGATGCCGATCTCGGTTCCGTACCAGAGCGAACCGTCGAAGTACTGGGTCGTGTATTCGAGATCGGGGAAGTTGCCGCCGGCGGCGACGCCGACGATATCGAGGCGTGGCGCGTACCTCGGCGCGAACGCGGCGGCCCATGTCGACGCCTCCGAACCCCCGGAGTAGCCGTTGAGGCTGACCTCAGTCCTGGTTCCCTCCAGACCCGCTGGCGCGAAGTGCTCAGCGGCGATGATCGAGTCGAGCGTCGCGTGGCCCAGCATCGGACCGACGGCCCATTCGCTGTTCAGACCCTCGTAGTCGGATGTCACGACGTCCCATCCCTGCTGCAGCTCCTGGCTCATCATCGTCTGCTCGGTCGGGCCGTTTGTCCCGCCGCCGTTGTTGCCCCCCTGCAGCGTGTACGACGGCGCGCAGTTGAGCGTCAGGCTGTCGTAATAGGTCTGGTAGGAGGCAAGCCGGCGCGGGCCCAGGGCAGGCGTGATTGGAACCATCACCGTCGTCACCGCCGCGACCGGGTGGCCGGTCGCGTCCGTCGTGGCATACATCAGCTGGTAGGCGGCTGCGGCCACGGCTTGCGTCGGTCCGCTCAGCGTCACCGCGCGCTCGCGCACGATCGTCCCGTGCGGAAACTTCGCGATGTTCGCCGGCTGCGCGTAGAACGGATCGGACGCCGGCGGCGTGAGGGCGCTCGCCGCGGCGGGGACGAGCGCCGTCACGAACAACAGCGCGAAGGCAATCGACAGCACACGCGCGTGCGACGGCCATCGGAAAGCAAACCGATGCTCTCCACGACGATGGGATCCCGCCTGCTTGACGTTCATATCCGCCTCTCCCTTGATTTGCCGGGTGGCGGCACTTTTACCCCTCATCGACGAGCCGTACTTCGGCTCTCGGAGCCAAACTTTCCAGCGATCCGTTGTGGTTAGGGGCCAGTCGGCTAGCGATGCGACCGCGGCAACTGCTCGAGCTGTGGCCGGACGAGTGACCCGGGCTTTGTAGACATCCGACAAACGGGCTGGCGGGAATTTCTCGCTTTCACGGATTCACAGTCGCACGTTGCGGACCTACGATCCTGGCCACCGTTGGATGCGGCGCGCAAGTCGCGTAAGGAGAGGAGTGAGGCGATGTTCCCCACCGATGATGGTGCATCTTGTGCTGCGCGAAAAGCGACGGGCCACACGTGGCTTCGGCGGCTGTCCGCGGTGAGTCTTGCCACCCTCTGCCTGGCGCCGGCGGCGTGCGGTTCGTCGTCGTCGGGCGGCTCGTCGTCCTCGGGCGCAGCCTCGTCTTCGGGTCAGACCTCGTCGGCCTCGTCCGGCGCAAAGCCGCTGGCGGGCAAGAAGGTTGCCATCGTGACCCTGCCTAACAGCAACCCGTGGGCAGCGGTCTACAACACGACGATCAAGAGCTACCTGAGCGCTCGCGGCGCCAAGGTGAACGTCCTCGGTTCGACCGATCCCGCCACTCAGGTGCAGTTGCTCGACAGCGCGGTCGCCCAGCACCCGGACCTCATATTCCTCGAGGCGCTCGACAGCAAGGCCGTTGCGCCCGCCATCGCCAAGGCCAAAGCCGCCGGCGTCACCGTCCTCAACACCGACGGCCCGGCGGACCCGGCCGTGACCTCGGGGCTGCACCAAGTGCTGTCTGACAACTACGCCCTCGGCCAGTACGCCGCTGAGAACCTCGTCCAGGGCTTCCAGACCGAGCACCTCAAGACGGCCAAGATCGGCGTGATCGAGGGCACCGCCGCGATGCTCGTCACCCAGGACCGCATCAAGGGGTTTGACGCGGTCATGAGCAAGTACCCGCAATACCAGGTCGCCGTCACAGAGGACGGCAACTGGGACCCGGCGCTCAGCGGCCGGATCGCGACCCAGCTGTTTGCCAAGTACGGGCACGGGTTGCAGGGCATGTACGGGATGGCGGACTACATGGCCGTCCCGATCGTCACCGCGGCCAAGCAGGCGGGTCTCCCGGTGGGCGTCAAGCACGACGGGCTGATCATCACCGGTAGCAACTGCTTCAAGATCGGCATTCAGGCCATCCGTGCCGGTGAGATGTTCGGCACCGCTACCGAGGATCCCGGGACGATCTCCCTCAAGGCGGCTCAGTATGGGACGCAGCTGCTGGAGGGCGCTCAGGTACCCCTGGTGGAGACCGTCAAGGAGGCCCGCATCACTCCACAGACGCTGGCCCGCTACGCAGCGCAGTGCTCGAAGGCGTAGCCGCCACGCCCCGCCTCGAGTTGGCGGGGCTGACCCGGAGCTTCGGCGCCGTAAGGGCGCTGAGCGACGTGTCGTTACGCATCGCCCCCGGAGAGATCCGAGGGCTGTGCGGTCATAACGGCGCGGGCAAGAGCACGCTACTCAACGTCCTGGCCGGCCTGCTCCCGCCCGACGCCGGTGAGCTCCGGCTCGACGGCCGCCCTCTGCTGCTCCGCAGTCCGCGCGACGCGCAGGAGGACGGCATCGCCTGGGTCGATCAGGAGCTGAGCACGATCTCGACGTTGAGCATCGCCGAGAACGTCGCACTGGGCCAGAGTGGCGGCGGCCTGCTCAGGCACCGCCGCCGAGAGCGCTCCTGGACCCGAGAGCTGCTGGCGAAGGTGGGCCTCGAAGATCACGATCCGGACGAGCTCGTCGGTGACCTCAGCCTCGGCAAGCGGCAGCTCGTCGAGATTGCGCGAGCACTCGGACGGGGCGCTCGGCTGCTCATCCTCGACGAGCCGACCGCGACCCTCACCGACCTGGAGATCGACCTCGTGTTCGACGCCATTCGGCGCGTCGCCCGGCAGGGCTGCTCGGTGATCTTCGTCTCACACCGCCTCGGGGAAGTGCTGGCGCTCTGCGACATCGTCACGGTGCTGCGCGATGGCCGCATCGTCGAAGAGCGACCGGTCGGCGAGCTGACGCCTGATCGCCTTGTCGAGGCGATGCTGGGCGAGCAGCTCGAGCCCGCCCCGCGTGCGGGCGGCCACAATGCGGAGGAGATGATGCTGCGGGTGCGCGGGTTGCGCGTGGACGCGCGCGTCCATGACTTCTCACTCGAGTTCGCGGCCGGGCGCGTGTACGGCATCGCCGGTCAGATCGGCGCGGGGGCATCCGAGGTCC
>DATFDC010000388.1:0-4589 GCA_035252415.1 Solirubrobacteraceae bacterium | reverse complement strand
GCTGATGACCCTACGCCAGGACCTGATCGGCACCGAGGCTCAACTGCGCTGGGCCGAGGAGGTGCTGCCCGGCCTACGGGTTCGCGCCGGCCGGCGGAACCGTCGGACCTCAGCGTCGCGGCGATCAGCCGCTCATGCCGCCGTCGATCGATAGCCGGTGCGAGGTGACCATCGCGCTCTCGTCGGCGGCGAGATACAGCATCCCTTGCGCGATCTCCTCTGGGGTGGTGTGACGGCCGAGCGGGATCATCTGGTCAAACGCCTTGGCGGCTTCGTCGCGGGGCAGTTGGGTCGCGCGCATCTCGATGTCGTCCTGGAACGGGGTCGAGGTCGGACCCGGGTGCATCGTGTTCACCCTGATCCGGCGCGGGGCGAGTTCCTTGGCGGCGGTCCGCATCAGGCCGACCTGGGCGTGCTTGGCGGAGACATAGGCCGCGACGCCCGGCGGTCCGATCAGGCCGACCACGCTCGACGTGATGATCACGCTCCCGCCGTCGGGAATATGAGGGATCGTGTGCTTGAGAACGTGGAAGGCACCGAGCACGTGCACGGCAAGCGTGCGCGAGAACACCTCGGATGGGTACTCGACGATCGGAGCCACCTCGCCGCTGATGCCGGCGTTGCTGACCACGACGTCGAAGCGTCCGTAGCGCTCCACACCGGCGGCGACCGCGTGGGCCACTGCCTCCTCGTCGGTGACGTCCGCGACCGACGAGTGCGCGTTGTCCTGCCCGAGTTCGTCGACCGCCGCACGGAGCTTGGCCTCGTCGATCCCCACGAGGTGGACACTGGCCCCCTCGGACACGAACAGCCTCGCGGTCGCGAGTCCGATTCCACTCTCGCCCCCCGTGATGAGGACGACCTTCTCCTGCAGTCTGGCCATGGTCACCTTTCCTTGCTTCTCGATGCCGGTCACGCCGCCTGTCTGACGGCCTGCGCAAGATAATGGCTTCGCTGATGTCCGCGGGCGCGCTGACCATCCGGCCGGGTGACGAGACCGATGGGCCGACCGTCATAGCCCTGTTCGACGAGGCGGTTGCGTGGCTCGTCGAGCGCGGTCAGACCGGACAGTGGGGGGCGACGCCCTTCTCCGAGCGGCCGGGGCTCCGCGAGCGGGTTCACGGGTTCAGGATCGGCGGTGGGCTGTACATCGCCGAGCGCGACGGCGACCCGGTCGGGGTGCTGGTCGTCGGACCCGCGCCGGCCTACGCGCCACCCGCGCCGGTTCCCGAGCTGTACGTGATCCTGTTGCTGAGCTCCCGGCAATCGGCCGGTCAGGGCATCGGAGACCTGCTGGTCGGCAAGGCCATCGAGCTCGGGTACGAGCGAGGCGCGGAGATCCTCCGGGTCGACTGCTGGGCTCACGCCCCCGGGCTGGTGCGCTGGTACGAGAAGCAGGGATTCAGCCGGACGAGCCGCTTCGAGCTGAACGGGTGGCAGGGCCAGATCTTCACCATGCAGCTGTAGCGAGCGGCGCCTGGAAGCGACTGCGGGGCCGGGCGGCGTCTGTGCCCAGACGCCGCCGACTCCCAACTCGGATCACGGTCCGACCGTGCTCATCCAGATCACCTCCCTCCCGGGCGGCACACAGACGCATGCCGAGCGAAGTACACGAGCTTGATATGGCACTCGTCGTCGAACCCATCCTCGAGCCGCGCCCCCGGGTGCTGCCCGGACACCACGCACTCGAGTCCGGCCGCGGCCAACGCCGAGCGGATCGTGTCGGGCGGATGGTGGCGCTGAACGTGGCGCATCGACCTCCGTTCCCATAGGCCATCGTGTCGGCTGACGAAGATCTCCACGGTGGCGGCGCCCACCTCGCCACGCGCGAACGCCGGCCCGCTCTCCCCTTTCCAGGCGAGCAGGACTCCGTCACCTTCTCTCACCGTGTCCAGTGAGAACGTCGTGCGGTAGGTCCGCAGGGAGTTGACATCGAAGGCGAAGATCCCGGAGGGAGCGAGCAGCCGTGCCGCGCACGAGAATGCCGCCGTGAGCTCGTCCCCGGACAGCAGATAGTTCACCGCATCGTCCAGGCAGAGGATGAGATCGAACTCGCCGAGGTCGGGCAGGTCCCGCATGTCGGCGACCAGAAACCGCTCCGCATGCTCGGGGTACCTGCTCCGGGCCTGGGCGATCATCCCCGGCGAGATGTCGCAGGCCAGCACCGAATAGCCGCGGGCGATCAGCTGGGCGGTGCTCTTCCCGGTCCCGCAGGCGAGGTCGAGCGCCCGCCTTCCGCTCAGTCCAAGGGCGGCCGCCCGGCCCTCGATCGCCTCCATCCAGCGCTCATACGCATATCCAGCCGTGAAGTCGTCGTAGTACGGGGCGAGGACGTCATACGCGTACGCGGCTTGGCTGGGGGCGCTGATCGGGGCCATCACCGACTGATGACCCAGCGACACTCAGGAACGTTTCACTTTGATAAGAATTCCTCAGCATTGTGCCCGGCGTTCGGACTGCTGGCCGAGGTCCGAGAACGCCGTCGGATCAATGGGACTGGTCGCAGATTCGCCACCGCTGCCGCGTCGAAGCCGTCCGGATCCTGCGGCGCCATCATGATGCCGAGGAGGTCGTCCGGGAGGCTCTGGCGCGCGCGCCTGGCGAGGACGGAGGTCGTGTCGCACCCCCGAGGAGCCGCTGGCCTGGTGCCTTCAGATCACGCGTAACGAGGCGTTCCGCCTGATCAGCCGCCAGCAGCGCGCCACCGTGGAACCGCTGGACGCCGGGTCAGAACTCGCCGACGAGCAAGCGCTTCACGAGCCCGACCGAACCGTGATCAACAGGGCTGGTCGCACCCGCAGATCGCGGCGAGACTCGACATTCCCGAGACGACTGCCCGGGTCAGGCTGCATCGAGCCCAGAAGCGGCTCAGGTCCCTGCTCGACGAAAGCGCCTGAGGCGCTGGTTCTGCGTCATCCAACCCGCGTGGTCGTCTTGCGACGACCGCGGTGTGAGTCCTGCCGCTTGCCCTGCGACGACGCGGCCTGCGCCGCTGCCTCGAACAGCATGAGCACGGCAATCGCGTTGATCTCCTCCGCGTGATCGGCTGCGGCGAGCCGCTTGGCGGCGGCCGCCTGGATCCGCTCGAAGTCCTCGACCAGGCGATCCAGCTTCGCCGACAGCTGCTCCCAGCCCTTCCGGTCGAGCGTGATCGACGTCCTGGTCAGATGGATGCTCGAGTCCTCGAAGCCTCCCGCTTCGGCGGCCCGGTTCACCTGTCCGGAGATCTTCGCGAGCGTCGCCCGGATCGTCGCCTGCTTGACGATGCTGGGCACGTTCGCCCAGGCCTCGCTGGTGATGATGGGCCGCTCCTGGGCGCTGTAGTAGTGCTCGAGGGCACCGCGCCGCTGGCGGGTTCGCTCGAGCCTGGCCAACCCCGACCGGGCGAGCTGGCGCACGTGATAGCTGACCACCCCAAGGGGGGCGTCGAGCTCCTCGGAGATCTCGCGCGGACTGGCGGTTCGCTCCTCGAGGATGCCGAGAATCGAGACTCGGAGCGGATGCGTGAGCGCCTTGGCGACCTGCGGATCTGAGATGTATCGATTGGCCTTCAAACGCTCTCCTCGACGATGCGTTGGCTCATACGGAAGCGGGAGGCGGACTCTATCTGCTCATCCGGTTTGGAGCACGAACAGGTTCATCCGTGCTGAATTGCCTGCTGATTGGTGCACGCTGCTCCATCAAACAACCCAGGGCGAGCAATCCGTCACGTTCGCTCAGTGCGCTCCGGCGCTCGGCAGGCCGAACGGGCCGAGGTCGAGCTCAGGCGCGCCGTCGGTCACCCACTGGGCGACCGCTTCGCCGATCGCCGCCGAGTGCTTGAAGCCGTGCCCCGAGCAGGGCGAGACGATCAGGACGGTCTCGTGCGCGGGGTGGCGGTCGATCACGAACCGGCTCCCGCGCGTGCAGGTGTAGAGGCAGGACAGGGTCTGCAGCGGCTCGGGACCCAGCCAGGGGAGCCGGTCCTCGATGCAGTGGCGGTACATCATGGCGGTCTCCGCCGGCGTCGCTGGGTGCTGGCGGCCATCGGGCTCGGTCGTGGTCTCGTAGGTCTCGGTGGCGACCTTGACCCCACCGGCGGGGCCGTCCACGGCGGGAAAGCCGTAGAAGCCGTCGAAGTGAACGAAGCCGCCCGGCTCGCCGCCGAAATCCCACACGAACACCGGCATGTTCCGAAGCTGCTCGTGCCCATGGCGGATCGGGAACCAGAACTGGATCTGGCGATGCACGGCGAACACGTCACGGCCCTCCGGAAACAGACCGGGAAGCCACGGGCCGGCGCACAGGATGAGCTGATCGGCGGCATATCTGGCCCGGTCGGTGACCACGCTCACGCCCTGCGCGCACGCGGACCAGTCGACCACACGCTCCCCACATCGGAGCTCGGCGCCGCCGCGCCGGGCCAGCTCGAGCTGGGCCCCCACCGCATCCTCGGGGCGCACGAAGCCGGCCTGCGGCTCGTAGTAGCCCTGCGTCTGCTCATCGACCGCGAACATCGGGAAGCGCTTGCGCAGCTCGGCCGGCGAGAGCTCCTCGTGCTCGATCCCAAGCCGGCGCGCGAGCTCGCGTGTTCCTTCGAAGAACCAGCT
>DATFDC010000387.1:0-8778 GCA_035252415.1 Solirubrobacteraceae bacterium | reverse complement strand
CCAACGCGCTGACCGTCGCCGACGCGGTGGCGATCACGAGTCGCCGGCGCCGGCGCACGACCGGCCGTAAGCGACGCACGCCGGCCCTGACGCCGCCGCCGCAGCTCGACTTCGCCGATCTGCCCAAGGATCCGGGGGTGTACCTGTTCCGCGACGGGGAGGGGCGCGTGCTGTACGTCGGCAAGTCGATCTCGATCCGCAGCCGCGCCCGCGCCCACTTCGCGCCCTCGAGCGTGCCCGCCGCCTGGACGGTCCAGGCCACGGTGGTGGACTACCAGAGCACGAACTCCGAGCTCGGGGCGCTGGTGCTCGAGAACCGCCTGATCAAGCAGCACCGGCCTCCGGGGAACATCCGCCTGGCCAAACGAGACGAGCGGCTGTGCTACATCCGCTGCCGGCTCGACATCGCGTTCCCGATCCTCGAGGTGTCCTCCGAGCCGGCGGCCGGCCACGCGGTGACGATCGGACCGCTGCGAGGCCAGCGCCTGGCCGGCGAGCTGGTCGAGCAGCTCGATTCGCTGTTCGGTCTGCGCCACTGCGGACGGCGCCTCCAGCTCCGCCAGCATCCGTCGGCCTACGGGCAGATGGGCCGCTGCCTGTCGCCATGCCTGGGCGACCTGGACCCGAACCTGTACCGGCGCCGGCTCGACGAGGCGCTCCGGTTGTTCACCGCCGAAGCGGACGGGCGCGAAAGGCTGCTGGCGCACGTGCGACGCCAGATGTACGACGCCTCGGTCAAACAACAGTACGAGCGCGCGGCCTGGCTGCGGCGGCGGCTGCGACGGCTCGGAATCATCCTCGAGCGGCTGAGCGGGACGCTAGAGGCCACGCACGTTCGGGCGAAGCTGATCCTCGCCTCACACCCGGTCGACGCGACCCGCCAGGACGCGTTCTGGATCGCCGGCGGGCGGCTCGTCGACTGGGGGCCGGCACCGGCGGACAGCGACGCGCTGGAGGAGCGCAATCAGGCCGCGCTCAGGCGCGGAAGCCGCGCTGGAGAGTTAGGCGCCCACGTTCCGCCCGACGAGGTCGACGAGTTGCGGATCATCGCCACATACCTCGACTCGCATCCGGACATCCCCGGACTGGTCCTCGACCGGGGGAAGGGCGTTGGGCCGTCCGCCCAGCCGTTCAGCAAAACGGCAGCTCTGTCACTTCCGCGGTGACGGCGTCGCCAACCGACACCGTGACGCCGGGCGGGGCCTCACGCCGCACGAACGCCAGCGCGATCGGCCCGAACCGCGGTGACGTGGCCACGCTGGTCACGCGCCCCACGACCCGGCCTTCGAACTCGAGCTCCTCGCCGGCCGGCGCCGCTCCGGAAAGCCTGAGCCCCCGCAGCTGCCGGTTCGGCTTGCCGCGGTAGTGCAGGCGCGCCACGGTCTCCTGGCCGACGTAGCAGCCCTTGGTGAACGACACCGCGCGCTCGTTCAGCCCGGCCTCCTGAGGGATCACGGTGTCGTCTAGGTCGGTCCCGTAGCGCGGGCGCCCGCGCTCCACGCGCAGGCACTCGGCGGCGGCCTCGCCGACCGCGACCGCGCCGGCGTCCTCGAGCGCTGAGCGCAGCGCGGCCGTGTCAGCCGCGTCGCACAGCAGGTCGATCCCGACGTCGGTGCGGATCGCCCGCGCCGACAGCCCGCTTCCGGCGACGTCGATCACCGCATGGGTGTGCTCGTCGGCACCCAGTCCGCCGGCGCCGGCCAGATCGGCCGACTCGGGGCCGATCAACGACAGCAGACCGCGTTCGAGCGTGCGCTTGTGCAGCTCGACCTGATAGCCGAGGCTGAAGCGCCGGATCATGTTGAACAGCGCCTGAAGCGCGACCCGTTCGGTGTCCAGGAGCAGCTCGTCGTCGGTGGCGAGGATCCTGACGTCCCCGAGCATCTTGCCCTTCGGCGTCAGGAACGCGGCATAGCAGCCGGTGCCGGGGGTGAGAGCCTCGACGTCGTTGGACACCTGCCCCTGGAGGAAGCTCGAGGCATCGGCGCCCGACAGCGCGAGCTTGCCGCGCTCGGATCGGTCCAGAAGCCCGCAGGCCTCGGTGATCGCGCGGTAGCCGGTGGACAGGGTGTCGAGCGAGGTCATCTCAAAACAGGATAGGCAGCGCCGGGCCCGTGCCGGGGGAGCCGGCGGCCAACCGCGGGGAGAGCCGACGTGACGCCGCCGCAGCTCTATAACCTTGCAAAATTGAAATTTAGGCGTACCATAATTTCTGTAATGGCGGCCCACGACTCAACGTCGATCCGCTCGTCCGCGGTTCAGGACTACGCCAAGGCGATCTACGCCCTGGAGCGGCGCGACGGCGAGACGGTCAGCACGAACGCGCTGGCCGATCGCCTGGGCGTGACGGCGGCGTCCGCCTCGGGCATGGTCAAGCGCCTGGGCGAGCTGGGCCTGGTCGAGCACCAGCCCTATCGCGGCGTGTCCCTGACCGAGGACGGCCGGCGCGTGGCGCTCGAGGTCATGCGCCACCACCGTCTGCTCGAGCTGTATCTGGTCGAGACGCTCGGCGTGCCATGGGATCGGGTTCACCAGGAGGCCGAGGTGCTCGAGCACGTGCTCTCGGAGGAGCTCGAGGAACTGATCGCCGCCAAGCTGGGCGACCCGACCCACGATCCCCATGGCGATCCGATCCCGACCCGGGACCTGAGGATCGAGGAGGGCACCACCCAGAGCCTGCAAACGCTGGAAGTTGGCGCCCGCGGCACGTTCGCCCGCGTGTCTGACTCCGATCCCGAGATGCTCCGGTTCCTCGCCGAGCATGGGATCGCGCCCGGCGACTCGCTCGAGGTGGTCGACAAGCAGCCGTTCGACGGGCCCCTGTTCGTTCGGTTCGGCGAGCACGTGCAGGTGCTGGGGGGAGAGCTGGCCCGAGCCATGCGGGTCGAGGTGAGCCGGTGACCCCGGTGCGCGGATCCGAGCCCGCGCTCGAGGGCGCCGCGGCCGACGGCTCCTCGGTTCCGCTGCGCGAAGGAGCGGCGTCACGGAGCCCGCTCGAGGAACTGCTGGCCAAGGGCCGTCTGCGGGCGACGCTGGCCATGCTCGGGCCGGCGTTCGTGGCTTCCGTCGCCTACGTCGACCCCGGCAACTTCGCCACGAACCTCCAGGGCGGCGCCAAGTTCGGCTTCATGCTGCTGTGGGTCGTCGTGCTGGCGAACCTGATGGCGATGCTGATCCAGTACCTGTCCGCCAAGCTCGGGATCGTCACCGGGCGCAACCTGCCGGAGAGCTTCCGCGCCCACTACCCGCGCTGGATGTCACGCGGTATGTGGGTGCAGGCGGAGCTCATCACGATGTCCACGGACGTGGCCGAGTTCCTGGGCGCTGCGCTGGCTCTGAACCTCCTCTTCCACGTACCGCTAGTCATCGCCGGTGTGATGACCGGGTTCATCGCCTTCGGTCTGCTCGAGCTCCGGGTGCACGGCTATCGGCGGTTCGAGATCGCCATCACCGGGATCCTGGCGATCATCTTCCTCGGCTTCATCTACGAGACGTTCAACATCGGTCCCTCCGCCTCCGGTGTGGCCGGCGGCCTCATACCGCATCTCGGCGGCACCGAGGCGCTGTATCTCGCGGTCGGGATCATCGGCGCGACGGTCATGCCGCACGCGATCTACCTGCACTCCGCGCTCACCCAGGACCGCATGCCGCTTCGCGACGACCGCGAGCGCACGCGCGTGCTCCGCTTCGAGCGCACCGACGTGATCGTCGCGCTCGGCATCGCCGGGCTCATAAACATGTGCATGCTGGCGGTGGCCGCCCAGCTCTTCCATGGCAGTGGCCACACCGGCATCAGCACGATCGAGGGCGCACATGCCGGCTTCGGGACCCTGGTCGGCGGCGGCGCCGCGCTCGCGTTTGCGATCGCGCTGCTGGCCTCGGGCGCGTCCTCCTCGAGCGTGGGCACCTACGCCGGCCAGGTCGTGATGGCCGGGTTCATCAACGTACGCATCTCTCTGTACGTGCGCCGGGTCGTCACGATGCTCCCTGCGCTCGTGGTGCTCGCGTTGGGCGTCAACCCGACCGACGCGCTGGTCCTCAGCCAGGTGGTGCTGTCGTTCGGCATCCCGCTCGCGCTCATTCCCCTCGTGATCCTCACCAGCCGGCGCGATGTGATGGGCGTGCACGTGAATCGTCCCGTGACCACCGTGCTGGCCTGGGGCTGCGCGATCCTGATCACCGGGCTCAACCTGTTCCTGCTGTTCGAGCAGTTCTTCGGGTAGCTTCTCTGCCGATGGCGCTCGCCGACACGTTCACGCAGATCGTCGACTCGCTGCCCGACGACTGGACCGACCTCGAGCTCGACGTGCGCATCGCGGACGAGCGGCGGTACGTCGACGCCGCCACGCTGCTCGTCACCTGTAACGCCCAGCCGTACTCGAAGAACGACTGGCACTGGCGGCTGCTGGTGGCCCACCGGTTCGGGCATGCCGCCGCCGTGCCCGCAGTGCACACGGCGCTGAAGCTGCTCGACGAGGCGGGGATCGAGGGCGAGCTGGCCGTGCGTGAGACCCGCACCGGTCGGGTCGAGGTCAACCAGATGTGGGGCCGGCCCGAGTCGGTGCGGCAGGACTTCCGGCGGATCCGCGCCCAGTAGGGGCTCCGTGGCGCGCATCGTCGCGTTCATCCCGGATCTGCTGTTCGGCTCGAACGTGCTCGGCGCGCTCAATGCCGCCGGGTACGAAACCACCCTGGTCTCAGACGGCGACGCCCTGCAGCGCGAGCTCGCCGGCGCCGCGGCGCTGATCGTCGACCTGACCGCGGACGCGGCGGCTCGCATCGAGCAGGTGAGCGCGATCCCGCGCAACGGGGTCAAGACGCTGGCTTTCTATTCGCACGTCGAACAGGACGTACGTGACCGGGCCGAGCGGGCCGGGTTCGACCTGGTCATCCCGCGCTCGCGGATGGCCCGCGAGGGCGGCGCGGTCCTGGCCCGGCTCCTCGAGACCTAGGGCGTAACCCCCTGGAGCACGACCGAGCCGCGCGTCGGATCGAGCTCGGTGGCCTGGGAGACGCCCGCCGGCGTGATCGTGTCCATGACCTTCGGCACCGAGCCCGGGTTGACCGCGCAGATCGGGCTGGTTCCGCCCGGCGCGCACACGCCGAACTGGAACGGTTGCGGCGTGGCGGCGAAGCTCCGCGCCTGGTCGGAGCTGAACCCGTCCTGGCCGGTGAGCGCCACCGCGAACGCCCACCCCGGGCCCGGGGTGCCGAACGCGGACTCCGGAACGATCAGGGTCGCGGTTCGGCTCACCTGGTCGGCCACGAACTGCGCGGTGCCGAGTGAGGCATTCGAGGGGTCGACCCACACCGGGGACGCGAAGCCCTGGGCCTCGAGCCGCTCGCTCCACGCAGGGGTGACGCCGTAGTTGAAGGTCGACGCGGCGGCGCCGGTGCTCGTGCTCGTCGCCGCCGGGTTGTGCACGTACACGTCGAGCAGTTGGGCGCCGAAGGTGTTCCCGAAGGTCGGGTCCATGTTGCGCAGCGTGGCCTGCAGGTAGACGTTCGTGCCGTCGGCGCTGACCCGGAAGCGCTCCAGATCGAAGGCGCCCGGGTGGAAGTCGGCCGCAGTCGGATACTGGTAGGTGCCCGGCCCGTTGTCGTCGCCGTCGGGATCGGTGACGTCCAGCACGGAGGTCCCCGGCAGCGCCACGTTGATGACCGTGCGCTGGCCGTAGCCGGTGCTGCGTCCGAGCGTCGCGGTGACGGTGATCGTGGTGCTGCCGAAGCCGACCGGCAGCTGGAGCGACCAGTCGCCCGACGGCCCGGCGGTCGTCGACGCGATCGATGGCGTCCCGCCGATGCTGCCGAGCGCCTCGGCGACGACGGTGGCGCCGGCGGTCGTGGTTCCGGTGACCGTGACCGTGGGGCTGTCGATGTTCTCGTTGTTGCTCGGCGAGAGCAAGGTCAACGGCAGCGCCCCGGGCATGCCGTGAGTCACGTAGCGCCGGGTCACGATCCCTGGCGTCTCGAGGTCGCGGCCCGTGCTGATCGCGAGCGCCAGCCGGGCGTACTCGGACTGTGCCCACGTGAGCGGGCTGGCCGAGCCGGCCGGCTTGCCGTCGACGAACCCGATCGACGCGGTGGTCGGATCGCTGCCGAACGGAGAGGCAGCCACGTCCGGGTCCTCCCACACCTGCTCGGGTTCGAGCCCCTGGCCGCTCGTCATGTTGCGCATCGCGGTCAGGAACGTGCTCGCGCCGGATCGGTTGCCGGCGGCGACGTCGTACTCGCCGCGCTCCCCGCCGAGTACCGGCCACGGGTGGCCGGATCCCGTATCGGTGGTCGGCCACGGTTGGCCGGTCAGCGGGCAGCTCGTCGGGTCAGGCGCGTAGCAGTCGCCGTAGCCGTCCTCGGACCCGGTGCCGCTGGTGCCGTAGCGGTAGATGCCCGGGCCGCTGGGGGTGTTGACCTCGATCGTCGAGTCGATCACCTTCAGCGAGGCCTGGACGTCGGGATCGCTCGCGGGCAGCACACCGAGCCGGACCAGCTCGAGGAAGCCCTGATCGACGATCGCGCGCTGGTCGGCGCTGATGCTTCCGTTGCCCAGGTTGTAGGTGATCGCCGCGTTCGGGTCACCGGTCTTGGAGAGCCGGATGAAGTAGGGCGCGGCGCTGTACGGGCCGGTGGTGGTCACCGTCCACGCCTTGATGTTGCGCGCGAAGTCGTCCGCCGTGGCCTGATAGAGGTCGGCGCGGAGCGGGTCGTGGTTGACGCGCGCGATGTGGGCGGCGGCGGTCAGGCCGGCGACCTCGGCGGCGATCGTGGAGGGCGAGAAACCCGACTGCTCCTCCCAGCGCTCCACCCCGTCCGACGGTCCGTGCGCCACGAGGAAGTCGGCGGCGGGGATGACGTGCTGCCGGTAGAGCGTGGCGTCGCGGGCCAGCCCGGACTGCCAGTCCATCAGGATCGGGTATGAGGTCTCGTCGAGTTGGAGGCCGCCGGTGTCGGGCGCGACCTTGCCGTTCTCGAGCGAGTTGCGCGGCATCGACCCGTCCGGCTGCTGCTGGCGCTCGAACAGGAAGCGGGTGGTGTCCTGGGCGGTGCGGATGTCGCCCGCGACGAGCAGCCCGGCGAACGCCTCGTAGAGGTCGCGCGCGAACACCTCGCGGTAGGAGCCGAAGTAGGTGGGCTTGCCGCCCGAGAAGTTCCCGGCGGGGACCGCCTGGCCCCAGGGCGAGGCGAGGCCGGCCGCGATGGCGCCCGCGAACGTCTTGTCCTCGCTGGCCTTGACCACATTGACCGACTCGTAGTACTCGCGTCCGGCGGCGGCACCCAGCCGCGGCGACGGCCGGGTCAACCCGTGGTCGTAGCGCAGCCACTGCGCCTCGTAGCGGGCCCAGGCATCGACGAAGCGCTGATCCAGCGAGCGCCCGGCGGTCGTCAGCGCCTGAGACTGGGTCTGCCCGAACCCGAGGGCGAGGTCCACGGTGCGGTCGTGCGGGAGCGCCAGGCTGGCGGTGAGCGTGACATGCCCGTTCGGCGCGGAGTCATACGGCGTGAGCGCATGGGCCGAGTCGAGCATGGTCAGGCCATCGCTGGCGCTGTCGGCGTACCCGACGCTCGCGCTCGAGAAGCCCTCCGAGGACTCGAGGGCCATGTAGGTGGGGACGGCGTAGTCGCGATTGCTGGCCTGCGTCGTGGTGTTCGTGTTGAACACCACCGGCACGCCATGGCTGGTCAGGACCGCGGAGTTGCCGCCCGCGTTCTGCGACCCGCCGCCGCCGGTGCCCCCGGCCAGCGGATCGAGCCGCACGTACAGCTGGTCGCCGCGGGGCCCGTTGAATCGCGTGCGCATGAGCACGGCGTCGCGGCCGGGATCGGCGATGTAGGTCGTGGTGATGCTGTAGCCGCGGGCGGCCTGCTTCGGAGTGGCCACGACCGTGCAGCTCATGCCGGTGAAGTCCGGGAGGACCTTGTAGGTCATGTCGCGGGTCTGGAGGTCGGTGAAGGTGCTGCCGTCGGTCACCAGGTACTGGAGCGTGTGGACGTTGGTGGCGTCGACGGTCGGCCAGTAGGTGTCCGACAGGACGCCGTCGGCGACCGTGAACCACACCTTGGAGGTGTCGTTGCGCGCAGTCCCCACGCAGTCCTTGCGGGCGAGGTCGAAGTAGCTCTCGCTGCCGGGGGCGGAAGGCGCGGGCGCCGCGAACGCGTTCGCGCCGGCGATGCCCAGCGCCCAGACAATCACGACGGCCAGTGCGCCGATCACTCGACCCTTCACTTTCTCACGAGCTCCTTTCAACGCGCCGAAACCTCCGGTCCCGCGCGCCTACCCTAAGCGGCGGCCGGGCCGGCGGTCAACCTGGGCGCCTGCGCGGGCAGGAATCGCAACGCGACGATCGCCACATCGTCGCGCGGCCTGTCGGTCCACCGTTTCGCCTCGTTGCGCAGCGCGTCGGCGAGTGCATCTGCACTGCGTTCGCCATGCAGCTTGCGAATCGCCCGTTCCGGCGAGCGCTCGACGCCTGGGCCCTGGTCGGTCACGCCATCGGTGTAGAAGACCAGGCTCGCGCCGGGTTGAAGGGTCAGCTCGACCTCGTGCAGCCGGATGTCCGGCCAGACCGCGAGCAGGTCGCCGGAGGCCGGCACGACCGCCGGCTCGCCCGCCGGCGAGACCGCGATCGCCGGCGGGTGCCCGGCGCAGGCGATCCGCACGTGCGCCACCGCGTCGCGCACCTCGAGCAGCGCGTAGATGATCGTGATGAACCGCTGCTCGGGGGCCTGATGGCGCATCACATCGTTCAGCGAGCGCAGGACCTCAGCCGGGGGGAGCAC
>DATFDC010000386.1:0-2206 GCA_035252415.1 Solirubrobacteraceae bacterium | reverse complement strand
CGAGAGCGAAGCTGCCCCCTCACACGAGCATCGCGATGTACCGACGCTCGATTCGGAACGCCGGAGAGGTGAGGGTGCCAGTAGACCGGTCGCCACCGTGGTAGCTGTTGGCGAGTTGCCGGTGAGCGTGAGCAACCTAATCGATGGGAACTCGCCGCGGCCTGAGCAAGATCTTTGAGGCCGGCCAGAAAAATCCCCTCGCGGAGCCTGATCACTTGATCGAGCTCGGCGAGGGGCGTACTCCGTGAGGATACCACTCAACCCGGAGTACTTCCGATGTATCACGCACCGTCGTTCAACGCTACGTTCTGGGCGTTCCTTTTCACGATCGACCAGGATCTCGCCGAGGCCACCCGTCGGCGGGGGTGCCCCTGCGGTGGACGTCTGCACCGCGCCGACTACCCCCGCAAGCCGCGCGGCGGTTCCGACACGCTGCCCGACACCTACAAGTCCCGATTCAGTTTCACCTGCGATCGAGACGGGTGCAGGAAGCGAGCCACACCCCCCTCTGTTCGTTTCCTCGGCCGAAGGATTTACCTCGGCGCCTTCGTCGTCTTGATCGGCGCCATGCGGCACGGACCGACGCCGCAACGGGTCCGGGAAATCTCGGCTCTCCTGGACGTCGACTGGCGGACGATCACCCGCTGGCAGCAGTTCTGGCGCGATCACTTTCCCCAGACCCACTTCTGGAGGGCCCAGGGCGCGCGCGTCATGCTGCTCACCGAGGTCGCGACCTTGCCACTGTTGCTCCTCACCGCTTTCCTGGGCCGCTGGGACGACTGCGACGACCACGACGGCTGGGGCCGTCTGCTGCGATTCCTCGCCCCCATCACGACCGCCACAGCCCCGCCGAGCTAGCTTTTCCGCCGGGCACGCCCGACCCGCAGAGGATGTCCTCTCCGCATCCGGGCGCGCCGACCTATAGAGGTTATCGCGGACCCTTCACCACCTCGTGAGGAGACGGCGATGACCCAAGCATCCAGAAGTCCGACCGGCGCCAGGTGGGCGCGGTTTCGATTTTCCGTCGTGGGCCGGCTCTTGAGCGCTCCGCCTGCGCGCGGCGCACTCAAGACGGCCATTCGGGGCCTCGCGGAGATGACCTGGATTCATCCCGTGAGCCAACGCCAGGTCCAGTTCGCCCCCGCCACCATCGAACGCTGGTACTACACACTCTTACACGAGCGCGACGATCCCATGCGTGCGCTGCGCCGCGCCGTCCGCAAGGATTGCGGCAAGGTCTCCCTCGCCCCGGCGCTGGCCGAGCGGCTCCATATCCAATATCGCGAGCACCCCCACTGGAGTTACCAACTCCACTACGACAATCTCGCCGCGTTGGCCCGGGCCGAACCCGCACTCGGGCACCTGGGCAGTTATTCCACCGTGAGGCGGTACATGCGCGCTCACGGCTGGGTGCGCATGCCGAGGCGGGAGCCGACACGACGCCCCGGCGAACTGCGCGCCGAAGAGAGACGTCAGGCGCGCGAGGTTCGCAGCTTCGAGGCGCCCTTCGCCGGGTCCTTGTGGCACCTCGATTTCCACCACGCATCACTCAAGATCGTCACCCCCGACGGCCAGTGTGTGCGCCCCATCGCGCCGGGGATCCTCGACGATCACTCGCGGCTCTGCTGCCACGTCCAGTGGTATCTCTCGGAGACCGCCGAAGACCTGGTGCACGGGCTCTCCCAGGCCATCCAGAAGCGCGGCCTGCCACGGGCCCTCTTGACCGATAACGGATCGGCCATGGTCGCCGACGAAGTCGCCCAGGGGCTCTTGCGCCTGGCAATCGTCCACGAGCGAACACTCCCATGCAGCCCCTATCAAAATGGCAAGCAGGAGGTGTTCTGGGGCACCCTCGAAGGCCGCCTGATGAGGATGCTCGATGGCGTCGGGAACGTGACGCTTTCGCTGCTCAACGAAGCGACCCAGGCCTGGGTGGAAATGGAGTACAACCGCGCGCTCCACCGGGAGACTTCCCGCGCGCCGGTGGAGCGGTTCGCCCAGTGGCTGCACGTGCTCCGCCCGAGTCCTTCGAGCGAGTCGTTGCGGGACGCGTTTCGCCTGGACACCGTGAGACGCCAGCGGCAGAGCGACGGCACGATCTCGCTGGAGGGCGTGCGCTTCGAGATCCCGGCACGCTACCGCCACTTCCGCGAAGTCGCCGTGCGCTACGCGCGCTGGGACCTCGGCCGGGTCGACCTGGTGGACT
>DATFDC010000385.1:0-4080 GCA_035252415.1 Solirubrobacteraceae bacterium | reverse complement strand
CCGGAGCTTCGATGCACCGGGTCCGATCACCCGGCAGGCCGCCGAGGACGTCGCCGCCCGGATTCGCGAGCGATTGGCCGACGGGGCTCGATGAAGATCCTCACGGTGATCGGGAACCGCCCCCAGTTCATCAAGGCGGCGGCGGTCTCCCCGCGGCTGCGAGCTGCGGATTCCGAGCTGCTGGTACATACCGGCCAGCACTTCGACGACGAGCTCTCGGCGATTTTCTTTCGTGAGTTGGGGCTCCCCGCGCCGGACCTGGAGCTGGGGGTGGCGATGGGGTCGAACACCTCGCAGACCGGGCGGATGCTGGCTGCTCTGGAACCCGTGCTCCGTGACGCTGGTCCCGATGCCGTGCTCGTCTATGGCGACACGAACTCGACCCTGGCCGGCGCCCTGGCCGGCGCACAGGCCGGCGTGCCGGTGGCTCACGTCGAGGCCGGCATGCGCTCGTTCGATCGCTCGATGCCCGAGGAGCTCAATCGCGTGCTCGTCGATCACGCCTCGTCGCTACTGCTCTGCTCCTCGGACGTGGCGGTGGCGAATCTGCGGCGCGAGGGTGTGGCCGGCGACGTATCGGAGGTCGGCGACGTGATGGTCGACGTCGCGCTTGCCGTGCAGCCCCGCGCGCGGGAGCGGAGTGATCTGATCGCCGCCCGCGGGCTCGAGCCGGGCGGGTATGTGCTGGCCACCGCGCACCGGCCCGGCAACGTCGACGACCGCGTGCGCCTGGCGGCCCTGGTGGACCTGCTGTGCTCGATGCCGCTGCCGGTCCTGTTCACCGTGCACCCCCGCACGCGTCAGCGGTTGGATCAGGCCGGTCTGCTCGGCCGGCTCGAGGGCTCGGGGTCGGTGATCACCGCGCCTCCGCTCGGTTATCTGGAGACCGCCGCGCTGCTGGTCGGGGCCCGGGCGCTCCTGACCGACTCCGGCGGCCTCCAGAAGGAGGCCTACCTGGCCGGCGTCCCGTGCGTCACGATGAGATCGACGACCGAGTGGACCGAGACGGTCGACCACGGTTGGAACGTGCTGGTCGATCTCGATGCCGAGGCGGCCGTTTCCGCGGTGGAGCGGTCGGTGCCGGACGAGCGTCCGCCGCTGTACGGGGACGGCCACGCGGGAGAGCGCGTCGTCACCGCGCTTAGGATGCACCTCGGGATGAGCGAGCACGTCACGCGATGAGCGACCGCGTCAGGGCATGAGCGAGCACGTCGCCGGATGAGCGAGCGACCGCTACGCATCGCGGTGGCCGGCCTCGGTTACTGGGGCCCGAACCTGGCCCGGAACTTCGCCGCGATCGACGGTTGCGAGCTGGCCTGGTGCTGCGATCCCTCGGATGAGGCGTTGGAGCGGATCGCCGGACGCTTTCCCAGCGCACGGCTCAGCCGCGACCTGGACGAGGTGCTGAGCGACCCCGCACTCGACGCGGTGGCTCTGGCCACTCCCGTCCCGAGCCACGCCGAGTCGGCCGTGCGCGTGCTCGAGGCCGGGAAGCACTGCTTCGTCGAGAAGCCGCTCGCGCAGTCGGTGGCCGACGCCGAGCGCGTGGTCGCGGCCGCCGAGGCGGCCGGCCGCGTGCTGATGGTCGGGCACCTGCTCGAGTATCACCCGGGGGTGCAGCGGTTGAAGCAGCTCGTCGAGTCCGGAGATCTGGGCGAGCGGATCTACTACATCTACGGCAACCGCCTGAACCTGGGCAAGCTGCGGGCCGACGAGAACGCCCTCTGGAGCCTGGGCGCGCACGACGTCTCGGTCGTGCTGTACCTGGCCGGCGAGGAGCCCTCGGAGGCGGTCGCCCACGGCGAGTCCTATGTACAGGACGGGGTCGAGGACGTCGTGTTCTGCTTCCTGCGCTTCCCCTCGGGTGTGTCGGCTCACCTGCACCTGAGCTGGCTCGATCCCCACAAGGAGCGCCGCTTCACGGTCGTGGGCGCGCGCCGCATGGCGACGTTCGACGACATGGCGCTCGAGGGCAAGCTGCAGATCTTCGACAAGGGCTTCGACGAAGGCTCGCGGGGCTACGGCGAGTACATCACCCGCACGGGTGACATCTTCTCCCCGTCGATCCCCAACCTCGAGCCGCTGCGGATCGAGTGCGAGCATTTCGTCGAGTGCGTCCGATCCGGTCGCCGCCCACGCTCGGATGGGATCAGCGGGCTCCGGGTCGTCCGGGTGCTCGAGGAGCTTCAACGGTCGCTCGACGCCAGACCCTGATTAAGTAGAGTCCCGACGCGATGGAGACCTGGGAAGTCCGCTCGTTGGAGATCGACGCGCATCACCCGGTGGTGCTCCGTTCCGACGACGAGACCCGGGCGATCGGCATCCAGCTGCCGGCGGGCGAGGAGCTTCAGGAGCACCAGGTCCACGAGCGGACCTACCTGGTCGTCGTCGACGGCGAGATCTCGATCACCCAGGACAGCGAGAGCGTGTCGGGCGGCGCCGGGATGCTCGCGCATTTCGCGCCGAACGAGCGGCGCACGGTCCGCGCGGTCAGCGACGCGCGACTGTTGCTCGTGCTCGCGCCCTGGCCGGGCGAGGGACATCCCTCGCGCCTGCGCTGAGATAGCGCCTGGTCAGGCCGCCGCTGCGGCGGACCAGTCCGCGCCGGTTCTGCCCGACCAGACCACCTCGTCGCGCCCCGGCCCGACCCCGATCAGCGCCACCGGGACGCCGACGAAGTCCGAGACGAAGCGCAGGTAGTCGCGGGCCGCCGCCGGCAGGTCGGACTCCTCGCGGCACTCGGTCAGGTCCTCGCTCCAGCCTGGGAGATCGACGTACTCGCCGGTCGCGTGGTGCAGGACCGTCTGGTGGTAGGGGAAGTACTCGAACTCGGTCCCCTCCGGGCCGCTCGAGCGGTAGCGGGTGCACACGCACAGCCGGTCGAAGCCGGACAGCACGTCGAGCTTCATCACGGCCAGCGCGGTGAGCGAGTTGATCTGCGCCGCATAGCGGAGCGCGACCAGGTCGAGCCACCCGACCCGTCGGGCGCGGCCGGTGGTCGTGCCGTACTCGCCGCCCCGCTCGCGGATCTCGTCGGCGAGGTCGCCGTCGAGCTCGGTCGGGAACGGGCCGGCGCCCACCCGCGTGCTGTACGCCTTCATCACGCCCCAGACCTCGTCGATGTCCTTCGGCCCCACCCCGGCGCCCACGCAGGCCGCGCCCGCCACCGGGTTCGACGAGGTTACGAACGGATACGTGCCGTGGTCGATGTCGAGCAGCGCGCCCTGCGCTCCCTCGAACACCACGGTCTGGCCCGCGTCGAGCCGCTCGTGGACCAGCCGCACGGTGTCGGCGATGTACGGCGCCAGCCTGTGCCCGTAGGTGAGGTACTCCTCGGTGATCGTCTGCAGGTCCAGCCGCGGGTCCTTGGCGAACGGCCGCAGCGACAGCCGCTTGGGGTCGAGCGCCGCGACGATCTTCTTCTTGAGGATCTTCTCGTCGAGCAGGTCCTGGACCCGGATCCCCAGCCGCGCCGCCTTGTCGGCGTAACACGGACCGATGCCCCGCCTCGTTGTCCCGATCTGCAGCTTGCCGAGCTTGGCCTCGCCCGCGTGGTCGAGCATCATGTGGTAGGGCATGATCAGGTGCGCGTTGGCCGAGATCCGCAGCAGCCGGGTGTCGACCCGGCGCCGGCGCAGCTCGTCGAGCTCGTCGGTCAGCACCCGCGGATCGATCACCACCCCGTTGCCGATCACGCACAGCGTGTCCTTGTGCAGGATCCCCGACGGGATCAGGTGAAGCTTGAACGTCTGACGGCCGCGCACGATCGTGTGCCCGGCGTTGTTGCCGCCCTGGAAGCGCACCACCGCATCCGCACGCTCCGCGAGCAGATCCGTGACCTTGCCTTTCCCCTCATCACCCCACTGGGCGCCGACCAATACGATTCCCGGCATCGGCGACGGAGTGTACGCACGGCATGAGCGGACCCGCGCACGGGCTGGCGTGAGCGCCGGCGTGTCCGCGCCACCAGCCACGGTTCGTTCCGGCGTGCGGTCGCCCGCGCCACCAGCCACGGTTCGTTCCGGCGTGCGGTCGCCCGCGCCACCAGCCACGGTTCGTTCCGGCGTGCGGTCGCCCGCG
>DATFDC010000384.1:0-2105 GCA_035252415.1 Solirubrobacteraceae bacterium | reverse complement strand
GCCGGCCTGGATACCGGCGTGCTGACTTCCCCGATGGCGTTCAAGCAGTTGGTCGCCGCGGTCCCGTTCTACGGCGATCTCACGCTCGAGGAGATCGGCGGGCGCGGGGTGCGCTGGCAGGAGCGCTCGGCGGCGCCTCGGTTCCCGACCGGTGACGGGGTCGGCGCGGGAGTCGGGGGCGGCCCGATTCCAGCCGCGGCACCCACTCCGGGCTCGGCCGTGTCGACCGGCAACGGCGCCCTGCGCCTCGGCACCTACCGGCCGATCTGGGCCGCGCCCGAGGTCGAGATATCCCCGGCGCTCAAGTTCACCGTGGCGCGCCAGCAGGTCGAGCTGGCCCCCGAGGACGCCCAGCGGCTCGGGATCGCCACCGGCGAGGCGGTCGAGGTGTCGCAGAACGGCACCGCGCTCAAAGCGATCGCCCACGTCCGCACCGGCGTCCCGGCCGGCACCGCGTTCCTGGCCGACGGGATCGCCGGCGACTCGGCCAACGCGTTCACCGAGCCGGTCATCGAGGTGCACAAGCGATGATCGCGCTGGCCGAAGTCAACTACTTCGAACCGTGGTGGGTGCAGATCGTCAAGTCGCTGGTGATCTTCGCGGTGATCTTCGGGATCCTGCCCGTGCTGATCGTGTACGAGCGCAAGCTGCTCGGCCGCTTCCAGGGCCGCTACGGCCCCAACCGCGTCGGTCCATTCGGCCTCATGCAGCCGCTGGCCGAGATCGTCAAGTTCGCGATGAAAGAGCCGTTCCGGACCGCCACGTCGGTCGGCGCGCTGTACAGCCTGGCCCCGGTGATCTCGATCATCACCGCGGTCGGCGCGCTGGCGATCATCCCGTGGGGGGACGTCCAGCACATCTTCGGACAGAAGGTCGGCCTGTACGGCATCGACGTCTCGATCGGGCCGCTGTACGTGTTCGCGCTGGCCGGGATCTCGTTCTACGGGATCATGCTCGGCGGCTGGGCGTCGGGCTCGAAGTACTCGTTCCTCGGCGCGATGCGCGGCGCGGCCCAGCTGATCTCCTACGAGGTGTCGCAGGGCCTCTCGATCGTCGGCGTGCTGATCACCGCCCAGACCCTGTCGCTCACCGGGATCGTCCACGCCCAGGCGGGCATGTGGTACTTCATCCCTCAGTTCGCGGGATTCCTGGTGTTCCTGGTGGCCTCGTTCGCCGAGACCAACCGGGCGCCGTTTGACCTGATCGAGGCCGACGCCGAAATCGTGGCCGGCTATTTCACCGAGTACGGCGGCACCCCGTTCGTCGCCTACCTGTTCGCCGAGTACGCGAACATGATCGTGGTCTCGGGGATGGCCGTGACGATCTTCTTCGGGGGCTGGCTGATGCCGTTCGGGATCCATCCGCCTGGATGGGTGGATCCGTTCATCGTGCTGGGCAAGCTCCTGATCGTGTTCACGTTCTTCATCTGGGTCAGAGCCACGCTGCCCCGGTTGCGCTATGACCAGCTGATGTCGTTCGGCTGGAAGATCCTCCTCCCCCTGGCCACCCTCAATCTGCTGGTGACCGCGATCCTGGTGGCGACATGACTCCATACGACATCTCAGACGATGTGATCGAGGTGATCCGATCGCCGTCCCGCGGGGCGGTGGCCGGCGCCTACCGCGTGTTCGGCGAGACCCTGCGAGGACTGAAGACCACGTTCGCGCGGATCGTCGAGGGCCCGGTGACCATTCAGTACCCCGAGGAGAAGACGCCGGTCTATCCCCGCTTCCGCGGACGCCACAAGCTCCATCGCTTCGAGGACACGGGCCTGGAGAAGTGCGTGGGCTGCTCGCTGTGCGCCGCGGCCTGCCCGGCCGACTGCATCCGGGTGGTGGCGGCCGAGAACACACCCCAGAACCGGGTCTCGGCCGGCGAGCGCTACGCGGCGGTGTACGAGATCAACCTGAGCCGCTGCATCTTCTGCGGCTACTGCGAGGTGGCCTGCCCGTTCGACGCGATCACGATGGGCCACGACTACGAGATGTCCGACTACACCCGCTCGGATCTGATCTTCACCAAGGAGATGCTGCTGGCCGAGGCGATCGAGCGGACGCCGCTGCGCCAGGAGGGCGAGTAGTGGCGCGGGAGACCCGGCATGCGAA
>DATFDC010000383.1:0-3158 GCA_035252415.1 Solirubrobacteraceae bacterium | reverse complement strand
CTCCGGCCCGCGCGTAGCCCGGAACGGGATCGGGGCACCTGGCGAGCACCCAGTCTGGGGAGAGGAGCAGCACCGTCCCCCAGGCGATGCGGGCGGTGGTCAGGGCCGTCCGGGCGGCGGGGGATCTCGATCTCATCGGGGAGGTATTACCCCGCTGTGAGGTCCAGATCGGCCGGATCGGTGCCCCTGCTACGCTTGCGGCCGCATGCCGACTACCAGCCAATTGATCCGCAAGGGCCGCACACCGCCCAAGAAAAAGCTCGCCACGCCGGGCCTGAAGTCCGGCAAGGGCCGCAAGAAGAAGGTCGCGGCGCCGCAGCGTCGCGGTGTGTGCACCCGCGTGTACACGACCACGCCGAAGAAGCCGAACTCGGCCCTGCGCAAGGTCGCCCGCGTGCGCCTGACCAACGGCATGGAGGTCGGCGCCTACATCCCCGGTGAGGGCCACAATCTCCAGGAGCACTCGGTGGTGCTGGTCCGCGGGGGTCGCGTCAAGGACCTGCCGGGCTTCCGCTACAAGGTGATCCGCGGCACGCTCGACGCCGCCGGCGTCGGCGACCGCAAGAAGGCCCGCTCCCAGTACGGCGTGAAGGCCAAGTAGTGCCGCGGCGCGCCGCAGCTCAGATCCGACCGATCGAGCCCGATCCGGTCCACCGCAACCGCCTGGTCCAGCAGGTGATCAACAAGGTCATGCTGGACGGCAAGAAGTCGGTGGCCGAGCAGATCGTCTATGACGCGCTGGCCATCCTCGGCGAGCGCTCCGGCAAGAACCCGGTCGAGCAGCTCGAGGCAGGGATCAAGGCACTGACTCCGGTGCTCGAGGTGCGGTCCCGGCGCGTCGGTGGCGCCACCTACCAGGTGCCGGTCGAGGTGCCTGCGCGCCGCGCCCGGACGCTGGCCGTCCGGTGGCTCGTCCAATTCGCGCGCGCACGCCGCGAGAAGACCATGGCCCAGCGTCTGGCCCATGAGCTTCTCGATGCCCAGCAGCAGCAGGGCGGCGCGTACAAGCGCAAGGACGACATCTACCGCATGGCGCAGGCCAACAAGGCGTTCGCCCACTACCGCTGGTAGGTCGCTGCTTTCGGTGGCGTCCGTTTGGGGCGCCGTTTGCGTTGGTGATGCTCGGCTTGCGCGCAAGGGTTCCCCGAGGCGCCCCAAACGGACATCCACCTACGCAGCTCTTCGGCGGCCGCTGGGCTCTCTAACAGCCACGAAGCTACCCGGGCCGTGGCCAACCCAACGGGGCGCCGGCTGTGGCGCGTGAGTAAGCAAATACTTAGCGAATACCAGAAAGTGGTCGGGTTCCTGACATGGGCTCGATTGGATTGCGACCGTTGAGCAATAGACCGTTACCCTTGGAAGACGCGAGGGTTGTCTCACTGCAGCCCCCGGTCCCGTGTGGTGGGCAGCCCTCGCGTTAGCCCTCGCTGCGAGTGGTTTGCGGCGCGCTCATCAGCAGCCCGATGCCCCCGGCCACGATCAGGATGATCGCGCCGAGGGTCTCCATATACAGGCCCGCGCTCGGGCTCGAGGTGGCCTGCACGTAGCCGTTGGCGCTCGAGCCGATCAGACCGCTCGAATGGGCGTCGGGCAGATCGCCGATCAGCGCGATGAGCAGCGTGGCCACGCCGAGCGCGATCAGCGCCGCGAGCGCCGTCCGGCTGCCGGTGCGGTAGACCACGTAGGCGAGAACGACCGCGGCGAGGGCGAGTGGCATCGGCGCCCAGGCGTGGTTGCCGCCGGTGCCGACCGTCTTGATCGCCGCCGAGCTGGTCGCCGAGTGCAGGTGATAGAGCGCGGTGAACTGCGCGACGATCACCAGCAACGCGCCGATCAGCGCGCCGAGAGCGAGCGCGAGACGCGCCGGGCCGGCGGCGTCCGAACCCGGCGAGGCGGGCGCCTCAGAACGCTGCCAGCGCGGCAGGAGGAGGCGGCCGGAAGCCCCAGAACCTCTGCTATATTCGCTGTTTGCCTCGGGTGGGGCGTTCACTTGCGCTCACTCCCGGGGTCGCAGCCTTGTAATGGAGTCGTCCACCAGATAGACACCTGCCCTTTCCCGACACCCGCGTCGTGAATGGGCCCGATGGGCCCTTTTTCATGTCCGCAGGTTTGACCCGGAAAAGCGGTGCAATTTGGCCCCCGGCGACTGACAACCCGCAGCCCCGAATACCTGACAAACATGCCTCGCACGTTCCCTCTCGAAAAGATTCGCAACATCGGGATCATGGCTCACATAGACGCCGGTAAGACGACGACGACCGAGCGCATCCTTTATTACACCGGTCGGACCTACAAGATGGGGGAGGTTCACGAGGGCGCGGCGGTCATGGACTGGATGGCGCAGGAGCAGGAGCGGGGCATCACGATCACCTCCGCCGCCACCACGTGCGAGTGGAAGGACCACCGCATCAACATCATCGACACGCCCGGGCACGTCGACTTCACGGTCGAGGTCGAGCGCTCGCTGCGCGTGCTCGACGGCGCGATCGCGCTATTCGATTCGGTGGCCGGCGTCGAGCCCCAGTCCGAGACCGTGTGGCGCCAAGCCGACAAGTACCACGTCCCGCGCATCGCCTACATCAACAAGATGGACCGGATCGGCGCCGACTTCGACCGCGGCGTGCAGACCATGGTCGACCGCCTCGGAGCCAACCCGGTGCCCGTTCAGCTGCCGATCGGCGCCGAGGCCGACTTCCGCGGGATCATCGACCTGATCGGGATGAAGGCGATCGTCTACAAGGACGAGCTCGGCAAGGAGCAGGAGATCATCGACATCCCGGCCGAGATGGCCGAGGCGGCGGCGGCGGCGCGCGAGCATCTGCTCGACGAGGTCTCCCACCACGACGACGAGCTGACCGAGATGATCCTCGAGGAGCAGGAGATCTCGCCCGACCGGCTCAAGCAGGCGATCCGCAAGGCCACCCTGGAGATCCAGCTCACCCCGGTTCTGTGCGGCTCGAGCTTCAAGAACAAGGGCGTACAGGTACTCCTCGACGCCGTGCTCGACTACCTGCCGAGCCCGCTCGACGTGCCGCCGGTGGAAGGCGTGGAGCCGGCCAAGGGCTCGTCCAACGGCGACGAGCAGGCGGCGCATCGCGAGGCCTCCGACGACGAGCCGTTCGCGGCGCTGGCCTTCAAGATCATGGCCGACCCGTACG
>DATFDC010000382.1:0-13857 GCA_035252415.1 Solirubrobacteraceae bacterium | reverse complement strand
CGGAGACGAGGCGCCGGCGGCCACGCCGACGACATGTAACGGATACGCCGCCCTGTGCGACCGGCGGCTCAACCAGGTCGCGTTCGCCGCCACCCACAACTCGATGGCGTCGGTCACGATCCCGTCCTGGCTGTTCGGACAGCAGGACGGGACGATCGAAGATCAGCTCAACTACGGAATCCGGGGCTTGCTGATCGACACCTACTACGGCTTCCCGGGAAAGAGCGGCGTCCGCACCGATCTCTCGAGCCTGCCCAAGCGGCAGGCCGCGGTGCAGGAGATCGGTGAGCAAGCCGTGAAGGCGGCCGAGCGAATTCGATCGCGGCTCGGAGACCAAAGCCCGGGACCGCGACAGATCTACCTCTGCCACACGTTCTGCGAGCTCGGCGCCGTGACGCTCAGCTCAGCCCTGGCTGATCTGCGCACCTACCTGGTCAACAACCCCGGAGCCGTTGTGATCGTCGTCAACCAGGACGAAGGAGTCGCCCCGGCCGACATCAAGCGCGCGTTCGAGCAGGCCGGCCTCCTCGACCTCGTCTACCGCGGACCGTTCGGGCAGTTCCCGACGCTCCGGCAGATGATCGACTCCGGACAACGCCTCGTGGTGATGGCCGAGAACGACGCCGACCACATCTCCTGGTATCCCCTGGCTTACCGCGAAACGCTCCAGGAGACCCCGTTCCACTTCAGGAACGCCGCGGAGCTCACCGACCTCTCGCGGGTGGCGGACAGCTGTCGCTCGAACCGGGGCCCGGCGTCGGCCCCGCTGTTCCTGGTCAACAACTGGGTCGACACGAGTCCCGCCCCCCGTCCGTCGATCGCCTCGGCCGTGAACGAACATGCCGCGCTCCTGCGGCGGGTTGAGACATGTCGGAGCGTTCGCCACAGACTCCCGAACCTGATTGCCGTCGACTTCTACAAGCGCGGCGACGTGCTCGGGGTCGTGCGCGCGCTCAACGGCCTCTCGCCTTGACGGCCCGGTCGAACATCTCCGCCGCCGCCTCGTGAAAGCCGGACGGAAGTCCCGCGGCGGCGAACGTGGCGGCGATCTCGTTCATCTCCCCTACCCAGCGCCAACCCTTGGCCGCCGCGGCGTCGGCCGCGCTTTGACAGCGTGCCTCGAGATCGGGCAGTGAACGGCTCCACTCGGCGCGCAGGGCGTCCTCCACCCCATTCGCCTGCGCGCTGCCCAGCGCGGCCAGCAGCAACGCCGCCGAGCCCTTGGTCCATGCCGCATAGGCCATCTTCAGCGACGAAGCCGCGACCGGCGAGCCGCTGAGGACGACCGGCTCCAACCGGGTCTCCTCGAACAGCCGGGACGCCTCGCCCGCTCGCGGCCCGGACAGGTACAGGCGGGTCGTCCCTTCCCGGCGCGGGGGTGGCCCCACGATGCCGCCGTCCACCCAGCGGTCGTCGAGCAGCGCACCGATGCGTCGGGCCGTCGCCGGCGAAACCGCGTTGGCGTCGATCACGAGCGCCGATGTGCCCTGCAACGACCGCGCCACCTCGAGCGCCGCGTGCGGAGGGCACACGGACAGGATCACCTCGGCGTCATGGAAATCCTCGACGACGGACAGCCCCGCCGCCGCGGCCCGCCGGGCGGTCTGCTCGCTCCTTCCCTGCGGGTGCCAGAGCACCACGTGTCCGCGCTCGACCAGCATCGCCCCGATCGCGGCGCCCATCTCTCCCGGATGCAACAACCCGACACGCATCAATCGTCGAGGTTCTCGACCACCTCATTCGCACGCGACCACTGGTCGGGTGGCACGACGAGGTAGATGTCGCCCCGACCGAAGCGATCCAGCGACCGGTCGGCGACGCAGGCGGCGTCGATGCCGAGCTCGCGGAGTCGATCGCGCCAGGCCACGGCGGTCGTCCGCTCCTCGAACGTGCTGACGGTCTCCCAGCCCTCCAAGCGAGGGTCGTCGACGGCCACCGCCGGTTCTTTGGCCCCGGCGGGCTTGCGGAAGCGGGGGAAGCGCACGGCATCAGCGTACGCGGGATGACGGGCGCGAGCAGGGCTGCGTACGGTCTTGGAACAGACGCCACTGGGGACGGATAGGATTGCGGCGCGGCGTACAGGAGGAGGGAGACGATGTCGATGTCGCGACGCAGGGGTTGGCTGGTTCTGTTGGGCGGTCTCACCGTGGCCGCGACATCTGCGCTGGCGCCGGGTGCGCAAGCGTCGGTGGCGCCGACGCTTGCGCTCGACCAGAGCGCCGGCACGGCGGCGGGCTCGTCCACGAACCTCGGGGTGGATCTGAAGTTCTCGTCCACCGCCGGCGACTCGCCCAAGCAGTTGACGCTGAACCTGCCGCCCGGCCTGCTCGCGAACGCGTCGATCAACGGGGGCGCCTGCCTGGCTACCGCTGACCTCAACGACAGTGCGTGCGAGGTGGGCAGCGGCGTCGTCACGGCCAAAGCTCTCGGGATCGTCCCCATCCCCGCGCAGGTGACCTTCGACCTCGTACCGCCGCCGGCGCCGGGCGATCTCGCCGGGCTGGCAGTGAACTACTACGGCACGCAGATCGGCACAACCGGCGACATCAGGATCCGGCCGTCCGGAGACCCCGCGGGCGTCGGCGTGACGCTCAACTTGACGCTGCCGAACAGCCTGTCCGGAACGCCGATCTCGATCACCGAGATCAACAGCACATTCGATGCGCTGCGGTATCCGACGACGTGCCCGGCGACACCGCAGAGCTTCACCGCGACGGTCGACTCCTACAACGATCCCACGCTCCAGACGGTAACCGCGCCGATGTCGGTGACCGGCTGCTCCGGCCTCCCCTACGCGCCGGCGTTCAGCGTCAAGGTTGCTCGTGATCGCACCGATCGACAGGTCTCGCTGTCGACCACGGTGACCCAGCGCTCCACAGAGGCGCCGAACCGGTCCGTGACGCTTGCCTTCCCGAGCCCGACGCTGGTGCCGAACATCCAGGTCGCCGGCGCGCTGTGCGCCGACGTCGCCAGCGGCACGTGCACGCCGGTCGGTTCGGTCACGGCAAGCTCGCCGCTCTACCCGCGCGCGCTGACCGGTCAGGCCTACCTGACCGGCAACATCCTCGGGCCGTCGCTGACCCTGGTCTTCCCCCCGCCGTTTCCGCTGACGCTGAGCGGGGCGGTCGATCTGACCAAGAACACGACCACGTTCACCGGGTTGCCCGACATCCCCCTGACCAACCTCACCGTGTCGCTGAATCCGGGCCCGGAAGCTGTCTTCGGCACCACCTGCAAGCCGCCGACGAACACGGCAACGGCCACGCTCACCAACCAGAATGGCGACCATACGGTGACCGTCCCGGCCAAGTTCACGATCTCGGGCTGTCCGGGGACCGGCCGAAGCGGCAAGGGCAACGGCGGCGGCACCCAGGGCCGGCGCGGAAAACTGAAGGTGAGCAACTCGTTCGTCGCGGGCCTGAGCACCGGTCACCCATCGCTCGGCTTCAGGATCCGAGCGGCCAAGGGCACTCCGGGGCTGCGCAAGGTGACACTCGTGCTCCCGAGCGGCCTGGGCCTCATCTCGCATCGGGTCGGCAAGCGGATCGTCGTGAACGGCGTGCGCGTGAGTGGGGGGCGCGGCGTGTCGCTCTCGCTGTCGCGCCGGCACCTCGTGATCACGCTGCGGACAGCGGCGACCGGCCTGCTCGTGAGGCTCGGCCCGCGCGCCCTCAAAGAAAGCCCCGCGCTCAGACGAAAGGCCCACGCCCACCGTCTGCCGCGAATGTTCCTGTCGCTGATCACGTCGAACGCCAAGGGCAAGCGGGCCGCGGTTCGCGTGCGCCTTGTCATCAGGGGACGCTAGGAGGAGCGCAACATGAGCAACCCGTTCAATCGCCGACTGGCCGTCGTGATTGCCGCGATCGCCTGCCTGGCCTCCGCGCCTGCCGCCGCCGCATCAACCGGCACCACCTTGACCCTGGACCAGAGCGCCGGCAACGCTGCGGGCTCCTCGGCCGATCTCGGACTTGATCTGAAGTTCACCAACAGCGGGACCGACTCACCGCGCGATCTGACCATCATCCTGCCACCTGGCCTGCTCGCCAACGCGTCGATAGACGGAGGCGCCTGCCTGAGGAGCCGCAACGTCACCGGGACAGCATGCAAGGTCGGGTCCGGCACGGTCACCGCCACCCCCGACCTGGTCGGAATCCTCAATGTGCCGCTGCCCGTGTCGGTGCCGGTCAGCTTCTACCTCGTGCCGCCGCCCGCTCCCGGCGATCTGGCCGGGCTCGCCGTGATGGGCCTGGGCGAGCAGCTCGGCGCGACCGGGGCCATCAACGTCCGCCCGAGTGGCGACCCGGCCGGCGTTGGCGTGACGATCAGCCTCGTGCTGCCAAACCAGCTCCCGCTCAGCCTGCCCGGATTGCCGCCGGTCAACCTCACGCAGATCTCGCTGGACGAGATCAACAGCACTTTCAAAGCCTTGCGATATCCGGCGACTTGTCCCAGGCCGACAGCGAACCTGACGGTCGACGTCGACTCGTATGCCGACTCGGCCGCGCGGTCGGTCGCGGCGCCGCTGACCGTCACGCGCTGCGGCGCACTGCCCTATGCGCCCGCGTTCCAGGCAACCGCCGCGCGCGACGCGGGCGACCGGCAGGTCAAGCTCGACACCACGGTCACCCAAACCGCGAGCCAGGCTCCGAGCAGGTCAATCGTGCTGACGTTCCCACCGGCCACGCTCGCGCCGAACCTCGGCTCGATCCAGGCCCTGTGCCTGGACCCGTCCTCCGGCACCTGCCAATCCGTCGGAGCCGTCACCGCGAAGTCGCCGCTCTACCCAAGGCCGCTGTCCGGCGACGTCTACCTGACCGGGTCCTCGAGCGGGTTGTCGCTCACCCTCGCCTTCCCGTCGCCGTTCCCGCTGACGCTGACCGGCGCGGTCAACCTGCTCACGAATTCCGCCACGTTCACCGGGCTCCCGGACATCCCGCTGACCAACCTCAGCGTGTCGCTCGCGGGTGGCCCTCAGGGGTTGTTCCTGACGACGTGCAAGACGCCCGGTGGTACCGCGACCGCGACGTTGACCGACCAGAACGGCGACCGGACGCTCACGGTCCCGTCCGCGTTCACCGTGTCGGGCTGCCCTTCGACCGGCGCAGGCTCCGGCCCGGGCGGCACGGCCGGGCACGGCGGGGCGGCCGGTGGTGTTTTCGCTGCCGGCACCGCACTCGGCCACGCCGGAGCCAGCCTGAAGAAGACCCACCACAAGCCGTCCCGGTCCCACAAGCACAAGCCGAAGCGTCGCCGGCACCCCCATCGCCACCGTCACTGATCCAGGGAGACGACACAAGCTGCCGGACAAACCCGTCGCCCTGGTCACCGGAACCAACAAGGGAATCGGACTCCAAATCGCCAGGGACCTCGCGGGGCACGGCTTCACCGTGCTCGTCGGCGCGCGTGATCTCGAGCGCGGGCGGAAGGCCGCCCAGACCGTGGGAGCGGACGCCCGCGCCGTTCAGCTCGACGTCACGGATCAGGCGTCGATCGCCGCCGCCGCCAAGTACATCCGGGAGGAGCTTGGCCGTCTCGACGTGCTGGTGAACAACGCGGGCATCGGGCACGCGGGAGAGCCGGGCCGGTCGCTCAAGGAGATCGCGGAGTCGGGTCGCCCGAGCATCGCGTCGCTCGACGAGGTGCGCGCGGTGTTCGAGACCAACGTGTTCGGCGTCATCGCGGTCACCCAGGCGATGCTGCCCCTCCTTCGCGAAGCGCCGGCAGCCCGCATCGTCAACGTATCGAGTGGCTCCGGATCGCTGGCCATGAACGCGGACCCGGACAATCCGCGCCGCGCGATGTTCGGCGCCGTGTACAGCCCGTCGAAGACCGCCCTGAACGCGATCACGCTCGCCTTCGCCGTGGAGCTCGAGCCGACCGGCATCAAGGTCAACGCCGCCGCCCCGGGGTTCACCGCGACCGACTTCAACAACTTCGAAGGCACCCGCACCGTCCAGCAGGCCGCGCGGGAGCCGGTGCGGCTCGCGCTGCTCGGCCCGGACGGCCCGACCGGAACCTTCTCGGACGAGGACGGCCCGGTCCCGTGGTGATTACGCGGGCTCCGGGAGCGTCGGCACGAGCAGGCCGCGGCCGGCGAACCCGACCGTGCCGTCGAGCGCGTCCTCGAAGGCCGCGGTCAGGTCCGGATGGCCACGCAGCGCCCAGAGGGCTTCGGCGTTCGCCCAGGCGGCGTTCCGGGCTTCGGTGATGCTCCAGATCGCGATCACGTCGTCCACGTGACCGAGGACCTCGTCGGCGACGCGCACCATGCCGGTGAGGAATTCCTGTTTGACCCGCGCTTCAGTCGCGGCGATCGTGTCGTTGATCTTGAGGTAGTCGCGGCGTTGCGGTGAATCACGGCTGAGCTCGATCGACCGCGCCTCGCAGATCGACACGAGCGCGAGCGGGAGGTCATGGTTTATGTGGGCGTTCATCCCGGCCAGCGCGAACTGAATCGGCGCGATCCGCGGATCGCCGCGCGCCGCGAACAGCGGCGCCCAGCTGCGCGGCGGTGATTTGCCCGCGGTGGACGCGGCCACGGCCGCGAAGTACATACCGGCAAACACCACGTCCAGGGCGGAGATGAACTCGGGATCCTCGAATCCGGCCGTCCGGGTGGCAGTGTCGACCGACACCGTCTCCTCGAGATACAGGTGGTTGAAGCGGGCCACCCCGTCGGAAGCCGGGAGCTCGTCGGCGATCGCGTGCATGCGGGCGAGAACGGCCGCTATCGGATCGGTGGCACCCGTCACCTCACGCGGAACTCTAATTCCTCAGTATTCTTATCGGACGGGCCTGTCGGCCGGGGGAACGATTGCAAGGGGTCACGACGTCTGAAGAGCTGATCGCGCGCGATCGTGAGCTGGGGGTGCTGCTGGACGCGATCGCGACGTTGCACGACGGTCCTCGGGCGGTCGTGCTCGAGGGCGAGGCCGGGGTCGGGAAGACCGCCCTGCTGCGGCGAGCTCTCGATGTCGCGACCGACGGCGGGTGGCGGATCCTGTCGAGCGCGCCGGCGGCCTCGGAAGCCCGGCTGGCCTTCGCGGCGCTCGGGGACTTGCTCGATCTCGTCATCGACGAGGTGCCTGCGAGGCGGTCACGCTCATCTGCTGGGTCGGAAAGTCACCCGCGTCGTTCGAGTTCGCCCTTCGCCAGCCGCTCGAGCGCGGTTAGGGCGAGCTCGAGGTCGGCCTCGTCGGTGTCCTCCTCGCGGGTATGCGAAAGCCCGCGCTTGCTGCGCACGAACAGCATCACGGTTGGTACGCCGGCCTCGGCCACCCGCGCCGCGTCGTGCAGCGGCCCGCTCGGCAGCCGGGCGTCGACACCCTGGAGGTCGGTGACGATCGCGCTGGCCGCCTCGACCATGTCCGCGTCGAAATGGATCGGCGCGACTCGGAACAGCGGCGACCACTCAACCTCGACGTGCTCCTCCTCAGCAATTCGGTGGCTCGCCGAGACCACCGCGTCGTGTAGCTCGGCGAGCGTGTCGGCGTCGACATGGCGCTGGTCGACCAGCGCCGTGGCGACGCCGGCGACCGCAGTCGGGATCCCGGGCTCGGCGTCGATCCGTCCGACCGTCCCGACCCCGCCTCGGGTTCGCGCCAGGTCGCGGACCTCGAGGGCCAGCCGCGCGGCGGCCGACAGCGCGTCGCGGCGTTGATCCATCGGCGTCGAGCCGGAGTGGGCAGCCTGGCCGGTGAACTTGACCGCCCATCGTTCGGTTCCGTAGGTGCCGGTGACGACACCGACGGGCAGGTCACGCGCCTCGAGCACTGGGCCCTGCTCGATGTGCAACTCGATGTAGGCGACAGCGTCCTTCAGGCGCGAGCTCGAATCGCCCATCCGCTCCACGTCCACCCCGTGGGCGGCCAGCGCATCGCCGGCCGCGACGCCGTCGGCGTCGCGCAGCCGGCGGACGAAGTCGGGATCGTGCTGCCCGGCCGCGGCCATCGAGCCCATCAGGCTGAGACCGAACCGGGCCCCCTCCTCGTCGGCCCAGTCGACGAGTTTCACGGTCAGCGGCGGAGTCCCGTGGGCGGACACCGCTCGGAGCACCTCGAGCGCCGACAGTACGCCGAGGCAGCCATCGAGCCAGCCGCCGTTCGGCACCGAGTCGATGTGGCTGCCGATGATCAGAGTCTTCGGCGAGCGACCGGCCAGCGTCGCCCACACGTTGCCCGCCTCATCGCGGTCGACCTCGAGCGGCAGCTCGGCGAGCAGGGACCGCTCCCACTCACGTGCCTTGGCCCACGTGTCGGTCCAGGCCAGCCGCTGCGCGCCGCGCTCGTCTCCGGTGAGCTCGGCGAGCTCGCGCAGCTCGGCGATCATCCTTCTCGCGTCGGCGGCCGTCGGCGGCGAGGTCTCGGTGCTCATGCCGCGGCCGCCTGCCGGCGGGGCGACAACGGCTCCCCGAACCGGGCGCGGCGCACGAACTGTCCGGCACCGGGCTCGGCGACGAGTTCGTCGTGGTCGACGATCACCTGACCGCGGACGAGCACGACCTCCGGTGCCCCGATCACCTCGGTCCCCTCGAACAGGTTGTAGTCGACGTTCGAGTGGTGCGTGGCGGCCGACAGCGTGAGTGGCTTCTCGCTGTCCCACACGACGATGTCGGCGTCGGCGCCGGCGGCGATCGTGCCCTTGCGCGGGAACAGCCCGAACAGCCGCGCCGGCTGGGTGCAGCACAGATCGACGAACTGGTTCATGGTCAGGCGGCCCTCGCGCACGCCGAAGTGGTGCAGCATGTGCAGTCGGTTCTCGATCCCGGGGCCGCCGTTGGGGATCTTCGAGAAATCGTCGCGCCCGAGCGTCTTCTGGTCGGCCCAGCGAAACGGACAATGGTCGGTGGAGACGACGGACAGGACGCCCGTCCGGATGGCCGTCCACAGATGCTCGAAGTTCTTCGCCGGCCGCGGCGGTGGCGTGTACACGTACTTCGCGCCGACGAAGTCGGGCTCCTCGAGCCGGGTCTCGTCGATGAACAGGTACTGCGTGCACGTCTCGCCCCAGGTCCGCCACCCTCGCGACCGGGCGATGGCGATCGGCTCGACCGACTCCTGGCAGGACACGTGGACGACGTACAGCGGGCAGCCGGCGATGTGAGCCAGCTTGACCGCGCGGTTCGTGGCTTCGGCCTCGGTCTCGGGCGGACGCGTGGCGGCGTGCCAGCACGGCTCGGTCTTGCCCTCGGCCAGGGCCTGTCTGACCAGCACGTCGATCGCGTCCCCGTTCTCGGCGTGAACCATCACGAGCGCGCCGGTCCGCGCGGCCACCTGCATCGTGCGGAACAGGGTCTCGTCGTCGACCATGATCGCGCCCTTGTAGGCCATGAACAGCTTGTAGCTGGTCACGCCTTCGTCGGGGACGCGGGCTACATCCTCCAGGCGGCCCCCGTCGTGCAGGTCGGTGATCGCCATGTGGAAGCCGACGTCGATCACCGGCGGGCAGCGCTCGATCTTCTCGTGCCAGGTGGCCAGCGCGTCGGGAATCGACTGGCCGGGCGCCTGGAGGCAGAAGTCGATGTGCGTCGTCGTCCCGCCGAACGCGGCCGACACGGTTCCCGAGGTGAAGTCGTCACAGCTGACGGTTCCACCGAACGGCATCTCCATGTGCGTGTGCGGATCGATCGCGCCCGGGATCACGTACTTGCCGGTGGCGTCGATCACACGGTCGGCCGAGCCGTTCAGCGCGGTTCCCACCGCGGCGATCGTCTCTCCTTCGATCAGCACGTCGGCCACGTAATCGTCCACCGCGGTGACGACTCGCCCGCCCTTGATGAGCACGCTCATCACGCCACCGCCGTCGCCTGGAACTGCGGGATGATCTCTCGCCCGTAGCGCTCCATGGTGTCTTCGAACCCGGTGGTCATCAGATACAGGTTCACCTGCCTGACGCCCAGCCCCTCGAGTTCGCGCAGGCGCGCGATGTGCTGATCGGCGTCGCCGAGCAGGCAGAACCGGTCGCAGATCTCGTCGCTGATGTACTGGCCGTGGCTGGCGCCGACCAGGCTGTGCTCGTTGTAGTCGTACTCCTTCACCGCCAGCGCGTACTCGGTCAGCGCGCTCGGGATCTCCCCGTCGGTGCCGTAGCGGGCGATCAGGTCCTTGACGTGGTTGGAGACCATCGCCGGAAACCAGCGCGTCTCCTCGCGCCACCGGGGCAGGTCGGCGTCGACGACCGCCGGAGCCACCACGATCGGCGCCAGCGCTTCCGGGTCGCGCCCGGCCTTGACCGCGGCGGCGCGCGCCTGCTCGATGATCCACCGCGTGATCTCGGGATCGGCGAGCTGGATGACCACGCCGTCGCCGACGCGCCCGGCGACACCCAGCGCCCGCGGCCCATAGCCGGCCACGTACATCGGGATCTCGGGCTGCCCCTTGGCCCATTCGAGGTGCAGCTTCTTGCCGTTCCACTCGACCTCGCGCCCGTTCATCAGGTCCTTGATCATCTCGAGCGACTGCTCGAACCGGGCCATCGGCACGGGGTCGAGACCCACCACCCGCCGCGAGGAGTCGCCGCGGCCGATCCCGAGCGCCATCCGCCCTCCGCTCACGCCCTGGAGCGTCGCGTAGCCGCTGGCGGTCACCGTCGGCTCGCGGATGCCCGGATTCGTGACGCAGTGCCCGAGATGGATTCGCGACGTGGCGGCGGCGGCCAGCGTCAGGTAGACGTATCCCTCCTCCCACAAGATGTGCGAGTCGTACGTCCAGGCGTGGGTGAACCCCAGTTCCTCGGCTCGTACGACAAGCTCGACAAAGCGCTGCGAAGGTGGATCCGGCAGAAACGTGGCCCCGAAATCGAGCATCTCTCTCCTCTCGCCAACCGGTCGGATGCCTGTCCTCGGAGCCTAACTCGTCGAGCGCTCTACCGTGCCCTCAATTGAGCCGTACGGCTCGTCGGTCGGCTGGAAGATCTCGTTGTCGTTCTGTAGCCCAAACCGACCGAGGTCGTACAAAAGGTGGTGCTTGTTGGGCAGGGAGAAGCTGATCCGCTCGACCTCCGAGCGCGCGCTGAGCACGGCCTTGCCCATGTGGTGCAGCGTGAACTGGACCGAGGGGCTGTAGTGATCGCCGAAGGCCTCGAGAATCGTTTCCCGCACCCCGTGCCAGGATGCGCCGTAGTCGATGTCGGGCGCGCGGTAGGACCACCGCGCGGTGATGATCGTGGCCAGGATCCGGTCGGATGTCTCGGCCAGCGAGGTGTACTGGTCGCGCAGGAAGCCTTCCCAACCCGAGTTGGTCGTCTTCAGCACGAGCAGGTCGTCGATCCCGGCTTCGATCCGTGGCTCCCCCCCGTCGCCGATCACCGTGGCGACGCGGTTGCCGCCGCTTCCGCGTTGGAAAGCGTGCTCGTGCGGGCGACCGCCGAGGGCGAGCCTGTCCCACGGGTGCTCGACGATGTGCACGCGCGCGCGTGTGACACCCGGTCCGGCGGCCAGGAAGTGCTCGGCGACCCGCTGTCCGAACGACTCGATGTCGTCGATCGGATGTTGCTTGGCGAGTGCATAGACCGTGTTGCGCATCGTGTCGGTTGCCAGCAGTCCGGTGTTGTCGCCCTCGGTGTACGCGGCGTCGAAGTTACCCTTAAGTCCGACGTCGACCGTGAGATCGAGCAGGTCATGACCACCGGCCCGCCGTGAGACCTTGACCAGCCGGACCTCGGACTTTCCGTAGCCGGCGTCACGCAAAACCATCGACATCGGTCAGCTCCCTCGGTATGTGCTGTAGCCAAACGGGCTGAGCAGCAGTGGCACGTGGTAGTGCTCCTCGCCGGCCTCGACGACGAACGTGACGGTCACCTCGGGGTAAAAGCCCGTGGGGAGATAGGCGCCGGTGTCAAAGGTCAGCCGGTAGCGCCCCTCCTCGGGAACCGAGGACAGCAGGTCGCGTGCGCGCCCGTCGGCGTCGGTCGTTCCGCGTCCGACCGGCTCCCAGTGGCCGTTCACGGCGCGCTCGAGAACCACCGGCACACCCGCCGCAGGGCGCCCGCGCGAGGTGTCGAGCACGTGCGTGCTGATCCCGCTCACGAGGTCACCTCGGAGAGCAGGTCGCCGAGCCGCAGCCGCGCGATCTTGGCGATCTCGCCGAGGGCGATCTCGATCTCCTGCTCGCGCGAGTGCTCCAGCCGGGCCGTCCCCCAGGCGAGGATCGAGTCCTTCGTGTGCTCGCGCACGCACACGATCAGCGGGAACCCGAAGCGCTCCCGGTAGTCGCGGTTCAGGCGCCGGAGAGCTTCGAACTCGTCGGCGGTCAACCGGTTGAGTCCCGCCGAGGCCTGCTCGGACGAGGACTCGCGCGTGAGCGTGCCCGCCTCGGCCTCACGGCCGGCGAGCTCGGGATGGGCGTTGATCAACGCGAGCTGTCGCTCGCGGGGCGCGTCGCGCATCGCGGCCTCGAGCGCGCCGTGCAGCTCGGCGACGTTTTCGAATGGCCCCCGTCGCCACGCCTCCTCGGCGACCCACGGCGAGTGCTCGAACAGCGTGCCGAGGTCGGCCAATTTGACCGACAGTCCCGCGGATTCGAGCCCGACGATGTGCTCCGGACGGACCGGAATCCGGGTCAACGGACGGCCGCTGGCCGCCCGCAGCGCGGCGACGACCGCGGGCGGGGTCGAGATGTGCGGCGGCTCCCCCACGCCCTTGAGGCCGTACGGAGCCTCCGGGTCGGCGTGCTCGAGGATCTCGATCCGCATCGGCGGCATATCGAGGATCGTCGGCAGCAGGTAGTCGGTGAACGACGCGTTGAGCACCCTGCCGTCCTTGATCTGGATCTCCTCGAACAGCGCCAGTCCGAGCCCCTGAGCCGTGCCGCCCTCGATCTGGCCTTCGAGCGCCTGCGGATTCATCGCCCTGCCGACCTCCTGCGCGGTCGCCAGCTCGACGACCCGGACCAGACCGAGCTCGACATCGACGTCGACCACCGCCCGGTGGGCCGAGAACGCGTACTGCACGTGCGCGTCGCCCTGCCCGTTCTCGTCGAGCGGATACGTCTCGCGGTGGCGCCACTCGACCGTCTCCTCGATCGCGTCGTCGCCGAGCAGCGTTACGAGCTCCTCGGCGCTCATCGTCCGAGGGTCGGCCGGCAGTCGCTCGCGGATCGCCTCGCACGCGGCCTTGACCGCGCCGCCCGTCACGTACGTCTGGCGTGAGGCCGAGCTCGATCCGGCCGAACCCACCTGCGTGTCGGCCGTGAGCACGGCGACGCGCTCGACGCCGAGCTCGGTCCGGGCGATCTGGGCCTGCACGGTGACCAGCCCCTGGCCGACCTCCACTGCCGCCGTGTGCACCTCCACCAACGGCTCTCCACCGTCGATCGACAGGCGCACGCGGGCCGTCGAGTAGTCATCGAATCCCTCTGAGAAGCCGACGTTCTTGATCCCGACCGCGTAGCCCACGCCTCGGCGGACGCCCTCGCCGTGGGTCGTGTTCGAGACGCCGCCTGGCAGCTCGCGCAGATCACGCGAGCCCGAATCGCCGTTGCCGGCCGGAGCCGGCGGCATCGGCATGGCGCGCACGCGCTCGAGCAGCTCGGCGACCGGCGCGGGCTCGCGGACGACCTGACCGGTCGGCATTCGCGTGCCGGGGCCCATCGCGTTGGCGATCCTCAGCTCCACGGGGTCGACGCCCAGCGCCGCGGCGAGCTTGTCCATCTGCGCCTCGTGGGCGATCGCGACCTGGACGGCGCCGAACCCGCGCATCGCGCCGCACGGCGGGTTGTTTGTGTAGGTCACGTACGCGTCGATGCGGGCGTTCGGCACGTCGTACGGCCCGGCGGCAAAGCACGCGGCGTTCGAGCACACCGCCGTCGAGCTCGAGGCATAGGCACCGCCGTCGAGGACGATTCGCGCGCGTACGAACAC
>DATFDC010000381.1:0-6963 GCA_035252415.1 Solirubrobacteraceae bacterium | reverse complement strand
CCACCAGCGCGCAGCGTGTTCTCTATACCGCCGTCGGCGCTCTGGTCACGGCCACCGATGCGGTCAGGGAAAGCGCCCTGACCTACACCAACTCCGGCCGCCTGGCCCGCCGGCTCGATCAGTTCGAGCGCCGCGGTGCGCGGGCCATCGACCGCGGCCGCCGTCAAGTGAGGCGCCGCGCCCGCTGAGCTCGACCGGCAGGACCGTTCACGCGCCGGCCCGGGGGCGCCGGTGCGGGTTCTGTCTGGCGCACGGCAGACCGCTTGTGTGCTAAAAGGAAGGGGTCTGCGAAAGGAGGACCCCCGTGTCGGGGATCCCGGTTGGGGAGCCCGTGTCCGCAGCTGAGTCGCAAGAGCTTTTCGAGCGGTGGCGGCGGGACCGAGACCGCGAGGCGCGCGATGAACTGATCGCTCGGTTTCTTCCGCTCGCGCGGAAGCTGGCGCGCCGCTACGTGCAATCGAGCGAGCCATACGACGACCTCGTGCAGGTCGCCAGTCTCGGGCTGGTCAAGGCGGTCGAGCGCTTTGACCCGGATCGCGGCTTTGCCTTCACGTCGTTCGCGGTGCCCACGATCGTGGGCGAGCTCAAGCGCTACTTCCGAGACACAGGATGGGCGATCCATGTCGACCGCGGCGCGCAGGAGCGCGCCCGCAAGATCAACGAGGCCCGTCAGGCGATCAGCGCGCGGACCGGCCGGCCGCCGCGCGTCGACGAACTGGCCCAGTACCTCGAGCTGAGCGAAGAGGAGGTGCTGGACGGCCTTCAGGTGGCCGAGGCGTACGGCACCGTGTCGCTCGACGCCCCGGTGGCCGGCGAAGAGGACGCGAGCCGGCTCGACGCGATCGGGGACGAGGACACGCGACTCGGCCTGGTCGACGATCAGACCACGATCTTCGCCGCCGCCAAGCACCTTCCCCAGCGCGAACGCGAGATTCTCTACCTGCGCTTCGGCGAGGACCTCACGCAGTCGGAGATCGCCGAGCGCGTCGGCGTCTCACAGATGCAGGTCTCGCGGCTGCTGCGCCGCTCGCTGCACCGGCTACGCCAGCTCACCGGCGAAACCCGCTGAGCTGAACCCTGAACCCGCCCAGCCGACGGCCGGACAGCCGAGGACAGCCGGACAGCTGAGGCGCCGCCGGGACGAGGACAAGATCCCGGCGGACCACCCAGCTAGCTGTCGGCTACCAGCGGCCGTACCACCTTCGCCGGCCGCCGCCCAACCCGCGCTCCGCGCCTCCAATCAGGAAGCCGAGCAACCACAGGACCACGGCAATGATGAGCACGATCCACAGGATGTGCGCGGCGAAGCCGAGCCCGCCGAAGATGGCCAGGATCAGCAACAACACGATCAGCGCAACCATTTCGCCTCCTCCTTTTCCTGCACTGAGTTGCCGTCGGTTGCTACCCGCTATACGAGCGAGTGATGCACGTGCAAGGGGCAAACCACCCGAGCGTCGGGAGTCAGGGCAGATCCTCTGATCGCTCGCTCGAGCGCTCCTTGTCGGCCTCGCCGCCCGCGGCGGCGCGCGCGTCATCGCTCTCGTCAGGCGCATCCTCGATGGCCTGGCGGGCCGCGTGCTGGTCGCCGTGGCTGGCGTGCTCGATCAACTCGCGCTCGGCTCCTTCAAAGCCTTCGGCTTCGCCACCCCCACCTTCGAGGACGGCACGGTCGGCTTCATCGGTCGGTTCCTCGGTGGGCGGCTCAGAGCTGGGACGTCCGCCGATCGCCGCGGCCTCGGCCGCAGCCGCCTCGGCTTCTTCTCGGGCTGGATCGGGAGTAGGCATGTGGAATTGCTTACCCGCCCGCTTTCCCGGCAAACGATTGTCGGCGGCAGCCGCACGCCCAGCATCGGCCCGCGAAGATCAGTAGGCTCGCCCCCCGTGCAGAGTCACTTCCGCCTAGAAGTGCGCAACGAGGGTCGCTCGACGGTGATCTCGGTGAGCGGCGAGCTCGACCTCGCCTCGAGCCCCGCGCTGCAGGAAGAGCTCGATCGGGTCGCCGCGTCCGACTCGCAGATGCTGATCATCGACCTGCGCGAGCTCGACTTCATGGACTCGACCGGGCTCAGCGTTCTGGTCCGAGCCCACCAGCGCATCGAGGAGCAGGGGCGCCAGCTCGCGATGGTCAAGGGCCCGCAGCAGGTGCAGCGCCTGCTCAGCCTGACCGGGGTGGCCGACCGGCTCACGCTGGTGGACAGCCCAGAGGAGCTGCTCGGGCAGAACTGACGGGCCGCTCTTAGTTGCGGCGCCGGTCGACCATCACGACGTGCAGGACCTCGGCCTCGTCGTCGGCGCGGATGTCCAGCTCGTCGCTCAGCATGGTCAGCGCCGAAGCCGCGCTGTAGTCGGGCGCCTGGTGCGAGAGCTGGCTGCCGCTGCCGCCGACGAACGGGCCGATGGTCAGCTCGAGGCGCTGCGCGTCGGTCGAGATCGCGAACGACATGCGCTGGCCCTTCGCCGCCCGGCCGGCGTGGGCGGCGATCGCGTCGGTGACCAGGTAGACGTCGGAGAACCGGTCGAGCGAGAAGCGGGCGCGAGCGGCCAGCGCGCGCGCCACGCGACCGAGCACGCCGGCCAGCAGGCTGATCGGCGACAGCGACACCACGGCGTCGCCGGACAGCCATTCGGCATCCTGATCATCGGGCCCGGCCCGGCTCGGCAGGTGGAACAGTGGCTTGCCGTCTCGCTGGCCGGCAAACGACATCCGGACCTCGGTGCCTCCGTCGGGTGGGCTTCGGAACTCGGCCTGCTCGGCCAGGGCGCGGATCACGGAAAGCCCCACCCCGCGGATCGTCTCGTCGGCCGGAGCCAGCGCGGGCAGGCCCGACCCCCGGTCGAGTACGACCACCTCGATGGCCTCGGGCTCGATGTACAGGCGTACGCCGAGCGGCCCGGTATCTCCGTCGTAGGCGTGCATCACGACGTTGTTGCACGCCTCGCTGACCGCGGTCTTGAGGTCGTCGAGCAGCTCGGGATCGAGACCGATCAACTCGGCCACTCCGGCCAGCACCCCCCGGACCAGCGTCAAGGTCTCGGGCCGCGAATCGAGCTCGAGGCGTACCGCGGGGGCGTCTTCGTTCAGCGCCATGCACACCCGCCCGGAGTGGTGACGCTTTTGGTTCTGGCGTGCCGGGTAAACCTATGAGGAGTCATGGCTTCACGCGTTCGTGCCCTGTACAAGATCGAGCCCCAGCCGGAGGGTCCGGCGCAGGCCCGACGGATCATCGCGGATGAGCTCGCGGGCCGGCTGTCCGCCCCCGCACTCGACGACGTCAAGCTGATGGTCTCCGAGCTGGTCACGAACGGCATCGTGCACGGATCGAACGAACCCGATGCCCCCGTGATGCTCGATCTGCTGGTCAACGGCGACATCCGTTGCCGGGTGTTGGACCACGGTCCGGGTTTCGCCACCGGTCCCGGGAACCATGAAACCGGAGGCTGGGGCCTTCACGTCGTCGAGCAGCTATCGGACCGGTGGGGCATGCAGTGTTCGCCACAACAGACCGAAGTATGGTTCGAACGGCACTGCTCGTGACTTGACGTCGCGCGAGCCGCCTGTTGGTCTGACCCCGTCAGGTGACGGATGCTGTCTCGTCGGACTCCGTCATCTCGCGGAGTCGAGCCAGCGCGCGACGCAGGATCCGTGACACCTGCATCTGCGAAACGCCGATCTCCTCGGCGATCTGAGTCTGGGTCATGTCCTGCACGAAGCGCAGGGCGAGCACGTGGCGCTCGCGCGGGGTGAGCTGGTGGGCGGATGCGGCGATCGTGACGCTCGCGTCGACCAGCTCATAGCGCTCGTCCTCCTGCCCGAAGGCGTCGGCCAGCGAGCCGGACTCGCCGTCGGCGTCCTCGCGCGGGGCATCGAGCGAGGTCGAGTGGTGGGCACCCGCGGTCTCCAGGGCGTCGAGCACATCCTCGATCGACATCTCGAGGTACTCGGCCAGCTCCTGGACGCTCGGCGGACGGCCGGTCCGAGTGGTCAGCTGCTGCTGAGCCTCCTCGACCTTCAGCGCCATCTCCTGGGCGCCGCGCGGGACGTGCACGGACCAGCCCAGGTCGCGGAAGTAGCGCTTGAGCTCGCCGAGGATGGTCGGGACGGCGAACGACGAGAATGCCGTTCCGCGGTCGGCGTCGAAGCGGTCGACAGCCTTGACCAGCCCGAGGCTGGCGACCTGGAGCAGATCCTCGAACGGCTCGCGGGCGCCGGCATAGCGCCGGGCCAGCTTGCGGGCCAGGGGAAGAAATCGCGTGACGAGCTCATCGCGCGCGCTGCGGTCTCCGTGTTGCTGCCAGCGCACGAAGAGCTCTGCGGAATCGGTGCGGGCGATAGCTAGTGATGTCATGCGCCCCTGATACCCGCGAGTAGGTTTGTTCAAGCGTGAAATCGGCCGCCTGGACGGATGTTCGTCTCAGCACGGACGATCGGGCTGAGACGATTAATGGGCCGAGCTCGGGAATCCGGCCCAATGCCTCCGGGCGGGTGCCGGAACGTGCATGGCCGGATTCCCAAGCTCGGCATCCATGGGACCAGGTACCCCGTCCGGCACGGGACCGGGTGTGTCCGGACGGGGTACTTGGCCCCACGGATGCCGCCGAAGGCGGCCCATGAACTCAGGCCGCGACCGCGCGCCTGCGTGGGGTCATCCGCGCGAGCAGACTGGCGATCAAATGGCCCACGATCAGGTAGACCAGCGCCGCCAGACCCCAGTTGACCGCCATGGCCAACTTCGCGTTGTGGATCTTGAACAGGTTCTTGAACGGTCCGACCAGCCACTGCCCGGCATCGTGGATCGCGCTGACGATCCCGTTGCTCTGGTTGGCGCCCAGCACGAACAGGACGATCGCCGCCACGATGACCAGCGCGATCAGGCCGGCCAGGGTTCTAACAAGTCGAGCGAGTGTGTATCCCATGTCTCCTCACCTCCTGGGCCGAGGCTACCCGGGCCCGTTTGAGGCAAACGGGGTGCCGGGCAGCGCCGGCCCGTCCTCGATCAGAGGCGCTTGCGCAGAAAGTCCTTGCCCTGCTCGCCGCCCTTGCGGCTGTCGGCCTGCGCCTTGCGGAACAACTCCGCGAGCTCGTCGTCGCCGTCGCGCTCGGCGTCCTGGATATAGCCCTCGAGACGTAGGGCGTTGCTCAGGCACTGCTCCGTGAATCAGACGAGGTTGTAGTTCTTGTCCTTCGTGCCGGTCGCCCCACCGGTCTCCTGGGTAGATGCGCCCATCTCGGTTCCTCCCGATTGGTGGTGCTTTTGCCGTGCGCACCGGGTACCCAGCGCTTGTCCGCGTACACCCGCGGCATCGGGGTAGGCAGGGGACATGGCTCGCTCGATCTGGAACGGAACCATCACGTTCGGGCTCATCGCCGTGCCGATCAAGGTGCACTCGGCGACCGAGAGCCACACGATCCACTTCCACCAGGTGCACGAGTCCGACGGCGCGCGGATCAAGCAGAAGCGGATCTGCTCCAAGGAGGGCAAGGAGGTGCCCTACAAGGAGGTCTCGATGGGCTACGAGGTCCGCGGCGGCGAGTTCGTGATGCTCGAGAAGGAGGAGATCGACGCGGCGGCCGGCGATCGCGCCCACACGATCGACCTCGAGCAGTTCGTCGATCGCGAACAGGTCGATCCGCTGTACTACAACCGCACCTACTACCTGGGCGCCGGCGACGACGGAGAGGACGCCTACCGGCTGCTCCACGACGCACTCGACCGCTCCGGGCGCACCGGGCTGGGGCGCTGGGTGTTCCACAATCGCGAGTACCTGGTCGCGGTGCGCGCGGGCGAGGACGTGCTCGTGCTGCACACGATGCGGTTCGACGACGAGCTGGTCGGAGCCGAGAAACTCGACATCCAGGCCCCGAGTCGCAAGCCGAGCAAGCGCGAGCTCGACATGGCCGAGCAGCTGGTCGACTCGTTGCGCAAGCAGTTTCGCCCGGCTTCGTTCAAGGACAGCTATCGCGACCGGGTGGCCGAGCTGATCAAGCTCAAGGCCGAGGGCGGCGAGGTCGAGCTGCCCGAGCCCGAGGAGATCGAGGCGCCGGACGACCTGCTGGCCGCGCTCGAGGCCAGCCTGAAGAGGTCCTAGCCGATGCCTCGTTCTCTCTGGAGCGGCTCACTCAGCTTTGGGCTCGTCAACGTGCCGGTGGTCTTGGTGACCGCGATTCGCGACCGCGACCTGCACTTCCGCCAGCTCCACGAAAAGGACGGCGCGCCGATCGAGGTGCAGCGCTGGTGCTCGAAGGAGGACGTCGAGGTGCCGTTCGACGAGATCACGCACGCGTTCGAGTTCGACGACGGCAGCCAGGTGATCATCAGCGACGAGGAGCTCGAGGCGATCGAGCCGCGGCGCACCCGGACGATCGAGATCGAGCAGTTCGTCGATCTCGACGAGGTCGATCCGATCTACTTCGACCACCCCTACTACCTGCTGCCGGCGGGCTCCGATGACGGATCCGCGCGGGCGTACCGGCTGCTGGTCGAGGTGATGGCGCGGACCGACCGCGCGGCGGTGGGACGGTTCGTGATGCGGACCAAGGAGTACCTGGCGATCGTGCGGGCGCAGGATCGCGCGCTGATGCTTTCGACCATGCTGTTCGCCGACGAGGTGCGCGATACGAAGGACATCGAGACCGCGGGGCAGAAGTCGCACAAGCCCTCGGCCGCGCAGCTCAAGGCCGCGGTGGCGGTGATCGAGGAGCTGTCGGAGGACTGGGAGCCGGGCGAGTGGAAGGACCGCTACCGGCGCCGGCTCCAGGACGTGGTCTCGCGCAAGCGCGAGGGCAAGACGATCAAGGCACCCGAGCCGCGAGAGACGGCGCCTTCGGATGAGACACCGGACCTGATGGCCGCGCTCGAGCAGACGCTGGCGGAGATGCGCGACGGTCGCGGCAAGGAGAACGGGCGCGGCGCCGGCAAGCGGCGGCAGCAGAAGGTGAGCGGCTAGCGTCCCTGCGCGCGCATC
>DATFDC010000380.1:0-5189 GCA_035252415.1 Solirubrobacteraceae bacterium | reverse complement strand
CAGGTACGCGCGCGCCGCGGCCTCGCCGCTGCCGCGGCCCTCGGACGCGAGCGCCGCCGGAACGCACACCGCGCTGATGTGCGTGGTCGACGGCATGTGCAGGTCGTCGTAGTCGAGCACGTGAGCCAGGGCGGCCCAGCGTCCGGCCTCCGGCAGCTGTTCGAACAGCGGCGCGCGCGGGTCGGCCCGGGCCGCGTACATCACGGCCACCGTGTCGAGCAGCGAGCGACGCGCGAGCGCCAGGTCCTCCTCGGTTGGTTCGAGCTCGGCCGCCCAGCGCGCGAGCGCCTCAGCGAACTGCGCCGTCGCCGTTCTCCTGGGTCGCCCGCCACACCCGCTCCGGGGTCATCGGCAGCTGGCGCACTCGGGTGCCCCCGGTGGCGGCGGCGATCGCGTTGGCCACCGCGCCGGGGACGCCGACCACGGGCGCCTCGCCGACCCCCTTGGCCCCGTACGGGCCCTCGGGCGCCGGGACCTCGACGATCTCGGTGTCGATGGCCGGCAGGCCGCCGGCCGTGGGCATCGCGTACTCGACGAACGAACCGGTGGCCGGCTGGCCGTGCTCGTCGTAGGCGAGCTCCTCGAACAGCGCCCAGCCGATGCCCTGGGCGACCCCGCCCTGCATCTGGCCGGTGACCAGCGCCGGGTTCAGCGCGCGGCCCACGTCTTGGGCGATCACGTGCCCGAGCACGGTCACCGCCCCGGTGTCGGGGTCCACCCGCACGTGCGAGAGGTGGGCGGCGGCCTGAGGCGCGGCGGGGAGCGACACGCGCCCCAGCCCCTCGACCGGCGGGTAGGGACTGCCGAACGTCAGCACCTTGCCGGCCAGGTCCTTGAGCGCCATGGCCTTGGCCGGTACGCCGACGGGCTGGACCGCGCCGTCGACGATCTCGAGGTCCTCGGGCGAGATCTCGAGCTCTTCGGCGGCCACGTCGAGCAGGCGCTCGCGCGCCTCGCGGGCGGCCATCTCGACCGCGCGGCCGACCGTGTAGGTGATCTTGCTCCCGCCGCTCATGCCGGCATACGGCGCGCTGGCCGTGTCGGCGTACACGACCCGGACGTGGTCGAGCGGCACGCCGAACGTCTCGGCCGCGATCGCGGCAAAGCTGGTCTCGACCCCGGTCATGTCGGCCGCCCCGGTGACGATCGTCACCTGCCCGTCGGAGTCCAGGCGGCAGGTCGCCGAGGCCGGCTCGTAGCCGCCCGGCCACCACCCGATCGCCGCGCCGATGCCCTCGCCGGCCGGCAGCTCGGAGCGCCGCGCCCACAGCGGGTGATCGCGCACGCGCTCCAGGCACTCGCGCGCGCCGAACACGGCGAGCTCCTGGCCGGCCACCGAACGGTCGCCGGCGACCAGGACGTTGCGCAGGCGAAGCTCGAGCGGGTCGATCTGCAGGCGGTCGGCCACCTCGTCGAGCAGCGACTCGACCGCGAAGTGGGCCTGGGGCGCGCCGGGTGCGCGGTAGGCGCCGAACGTGACCCGGTTGGTCGCCACCCCGTAGCCGACCAGCTCGTGGGCCTGCCACCGATAGGGCCCGGCGGCCAGCAGCGCGGCGATCGACTCGACCCCGAAGTCGCGGGTGGATCCCCGGTCGGCCAGCACGCGTGCCCGGATCCCGGTCAGCCGTCCCTCGCGGTCGGCCCCGAGCTCGAGCTCGAGCACCTCGGCGCCGGCCGGATTGGCGGCGGCGAAGTCCTCGCTGCGGGTCATGCTCAGGCGCACCGGCCGGCGCAGCTTCAGAGCCGCCGCGGCGACCAGCGGGTCCGGGATCAGCAGCTTGCCGCCGAACCCGCCGCCGAGCGGCGCCGCGCGGACGCGCACCCGGTCGGCCGAGAGCCCGAACAGCTCGATGATCTCGTCGCGGGTGTTGAACGCGGCCTGGGTCGAGGTGCTGATGATCAGCTGGCCCTCGGGGTCGAACCAGGCAGTCGCGGTCTGCGGCTCGAGGTAGCCCTGGTAGACCCACGGGGTCTCGAACCGGCCGCGCACGGTTACGTCGCTGCGCCGGAGCGCCTCGTCGACATCGCCATTGGCCACGCGGACCTTGCCGAGCGCGTTGTCGGAGAGCTCCTCCTCGTCGGGGCCGGAATCGTCGGCCGACACCGACGCATGTGCGTCGGCCACGTCGGACCCGCCGCCCTCGTCGGTGGTGCGGACCTTGGCGAGGGCTGCGCCGGGACGGATGGCGGCTTCGAGATCGAGTACAGGCTCGAGGTGCTCGAGGTCGAGTTCGATCAGCTCGAGCGCATCGGCGGCGAGCGCCTCGGTCTCGGCCACGGCGATCGCGATCGGCTGGCCGGCGTAGACGATCTCCTCACGCGCGAGCGGCTCGCGCGAGCGCTGCGTGCCCTTGGCCACGATCGGCAGATCGTCCGCCGTGAGCACGGCGACCACGCCGGGAAGCTCGAGGGCCGCGCTGGTGTCGATCGACTTGATCAGCGCATGGGCGTCATGAGACAGCAGCAGGCGGGCGTGCAGGAGGCCGGCCACGGGGATGTCGGCCGCGTACTTGGTGGCGCCTCGGACCTTCGGCTCGGAGTCGCGACGGGGCGTCGGGACGCCGATCGCCGACTCGCGGCCGGCGGGGCGGGTGTCGGTGGCGGCCACGAACTCAACGTATCAAGTTGGCACCGCTGCAATCCGAGCGGTAGGGTCGCGCACCACTAGCGATGTCAGACGAGAAGTGGGTCTATGACTTCGCCGAGGGCTCCAAGGAGATGCGGGATCTGCTCGGCGGCAAGGGGGCGAACGTCGCCGAGATGACCCGCGTCCTCGGCACCGATCGCGTGCCCGCCGGGTTCACGATCACCACCGAGGCGTGCGTGGCCTACATGAAGGCCGGCTCCGAGCCCGATGGCCTAGAGGATCAGGTGACCGCCGCGCTGGCCCGGCTCGAGGAGACCGCCGGCAAGAAGTTCGGCGACGACGAGGATCCGCTACTCGTGTCGGTCCGGAGCGGCGCCCGCGAGTCGATGCCCGGGATGCTCGACACGATCCTGAACGTGGGCCTGAACGACACGTCCGTCTCCGGGCTGGCGAATGCGACCGACAACGAGCGGTTCGCCTGGGATTCCTACCGGCGGCTGATCCAGATGTTCGGCAACGTCGTGCACGGGGTCAAAGGCGAGCGGTTCGAGGACGCAATCGCCGCGGCGAAGCGCGAGGCCGGGGTGGAGACCGACGCCGAGCTCCCGGTCGATGCCCTGCGAAAGCTCGTCGAGCAGTTCAAGGGGTTCTACGAGTTCCCCGAGGACCCCCAGGAGCAGCTGCACCAGGCGATCCGGGCCGTGTTCGACTCCTGGACGGGCGAGCGCGCCGTCAGCTACCGGCGGATCAACCGGATCCCCGACGACTGGGGCACCGCGGTCAACGTCCAGCAGATGGTGTTCGGCAACAAGGGCGACGGGAGCGCCACCGGGGTCGCGTTCAGCCGCGACGAGGTGACCGGGGCACCCGAGCCGAGCGGGGATTTCCTGGTCAACGCGCAGGGCGAGGACGTGGTGTCCGGCGTGCGCACCCCGCGCGACATCTCGGAGCTTCGCGACGTGATGCCCGAGGCCCACGAGCAGCTCATGGACATCCTGCGCACGCTCGAGTCCGAGTACAAGGACATGCAGGACGTCGAGTTCACGGTCGAGGAGGGGCAGCTGTACATGCTCCAGACGCGCAACGCCAAGCGCCCCGCTCAGGCCGCGGTGCGCTTCGCGGTCGACGCGGTCGACGAAGGGCTGCTCACGCGCGAGCAGGCGCTCAGCACGATCAATCCGGGGTCGTTGGATGCCCTGCTCCACCCGACGTTCGATCGCAGCGACGGCTACGAGGTGCTCGCTTCCGGGGTGGCGGCGTCACCGGGTGCGGCCGCGGGTCAGATCGTGTTCAGCGCGGCCGACGCGGTCTCGGAGGCCCAGGCGGGCAACGACGTGATCCTGGTCCGGCCGTTCACCGAGGCCGACGACGTGGCCGGCTTTCACGCGGCTCGCGGGATCCTGACGAGCGAGGGCGGCAAGGCCTCGCACGCGGCGCTGGTGGCACGCGGGATGGGGGTGCCGGCGGTCACCGGCGCGCATGTGGCCATCGACCTCGAGGCCGGCGAGCTGACCATCGACGGGCGGACGTTCAAGGCCGGAGACCAGATCGCGATCGACGGCTCAGAGGGGGCGGTGGTCGAGCCCGGGGCCAAGCTGATCGAGCCCGAGATCGACGAGCGCTTCGACACGATCCTCGAGTGGGCGGACGAGTTCCGGCGGCTCGGGGTGCGGGTCAACGCCGATACGCCCGAGGACGCGCAGCGGGCGCGGGAGCTGGGCGCGGAGGGCATCGGCCTGTGCCGGACCGAGCACATGTTCATGGCCGAGGACCGCCAGCCCAAGATGCGGGCGATGATCATGGCCGACGACCGGGACGGGCGCCGCTCCGCTCTGCGTGAGCTGCTGCCCCTTCAGGAGGAGGACTTCGTCGGTCTGTTCCAGGCGATGCGCGGACTTCCGGTCACGATCCGCCTGCACGATCCGCCCCTGCATGAGTTCCTGCCCAACCTCCCCGAGCTGCGCGCGCACGTCGAGCGCGCCCGGATCGAGGTGACCGACGATCTGGACGAGCTCGAGAAGCTGCTCACCCGGGTGGAGGAGATCCACGAGGGCAACCCGATGCTCGGCACCCGCGGGGTGCGGCTGGGGATCCTCTACCCCGAGATCTACGAGATGCAGGTCCACGCGATCATGCGCGCCGCCAAGCGGATCGACGAGCCGCCCCACCCCGAGATCATGATCCCGCTGGTCGCCTACGAGCACGAGCTCGAGATTGCCCGCGAGCTGGTCGTCTCGGTCGGCTCTGAGTACGACATGCGGGCGGGCGAGGACTACACGGTCGGGACCATGATCGAGCTCCCGCGGGCCTGCTTCATCGCCAATCTGATCGCCAAGCACGCCGACTTCTTCTCGTTCGGGACCAACGACCTGACCCAGACCGCGCTCGGGTTCTCTCGTGACGACGTCGAGTCGAAGTTCATCCCGACTTACATCGAGGACAAGATCATCGACCGCTCGCCGTTCGAGACGATCGACAGCCCGGGCGTGGGCTGGCTGGTCCGTCTGGCCGCCTGGGTGGGACGCGAGGCGCATCCCGGGCTGAAGCTCGGGATCTGCGGCGAGCACGGTGGCGACCCCGACTCGGTGGGGTTCTTCCACCG
>DATFDC010000379.1:0-4837 GCA_035252415.1 Solirubrobacteraceae bacterium | reverse complement strand
AGCACCAGCGTGCCCACGGCCAGTGCGAGGTAGAAACCCGGGAACGCGAGGTTGTAGAGCACCCGGGCGCGGATGTGGGTGGCGATCGCCCCGATGAAGAACGCCACGAGTCCGATCGCCGCCGCGACACCGATCGGCCGCTCCCACACCAGGCCAACCAGAAGACCCGCCACGCCGGCCGCCTTCAGCGTGCCGAGCAACGGGAGCCAGCGTTCCGCGACACCGACTTCGGCTGAGTTCGCCAACACGAACGGGGCGTGGACGAAGTCGGCCGCTGCGGCCCCAGCGTTCACGATCATGGTGCTGATTACGACGGTGACGTACGCGGCGAACATGGGATCTCCTTGCGTTCGAGGCTGCTCCACCGCTTCGAAGACACCCCGGGCTCGGAAAACCTGACGCACCGTTCTCACCGGCCATATGATGCGACCGCCCTCGACCGACCGACCAGGGAGCAACCCATGGACATCACGATCATCGGTACCGGCAACATGGCCCGAGGCATCGCGTCGCGCGCCCTGGCCGGCGGTAACTCGGTCACCGTGCTCGGCCACGAGGCCGGTAAGGCGGAGGCGCTGGCCGGCGAGCTTTCCGGAGACGCCCGGGCCGGCAGCGTCGGCGATGCCCTCGCCGGCGACGTCGTCGTGCTCGCCATCCCCTACGGCGCGATCGACGATGTGCTCGGCCACTACGGCGATCAGCTGTCCGGCAAGACCGTCGTCGATATCACGAACCCAGTCGACTTCTCGTCGTTCACGCCGCTGAGCGTCGACGCCGGGTCGGCGGCCGCCGAGATCGCCCAGAAGGCGCCCGGTGCGAAGGTCGTCAAGGCGTTCAACACCACGTTCGCCGGCACGCTGGCGGCCGGGGAGGTCGCCGGGCAGCCGCTCGACGTGTTCCTGGCATCGGACGACGAGGACGCCAAGGCAAACGTCCGCGAGCTGGTCGAGAGCGGCGGCCTGCGTGCGGTCGACGCCGGCGCGCTCGCCCGGGCTCACGAGCTCGAGGCGCTCGGCTACCTGCACATGGCGGTTCAGAACGGGCTCGGCACCGGGTTCGCGAGCGCCGTGAAGATAGTCGCCTGAGCTTGCAGATCACCGACATCACGATCGCCATGCACGAGCGCTCGTCGCCGCGCCTGGCCGTGTTCGGAACCCGGGACGGAAAGCTTCCGATGGGGGTTCTCCGGATCGCTACCGACGAGGGAATCGAGGGCGTCAACTTCCTGAGCTACCCGGGTCCCGGCCCGCTGGCCATCGCGCAGGAGATCGTCACGTTCGTCAAGCCCCTCCTGGTGGGCGCCGATCCGCTCCAGATCGGGCGGCATTGGCGTCGTCTGTCGGGTCTCGGGCACTTCATCAACCCGATCACGATGGGCGTCGTCGACGTGGCGCTCTGGGACATCGCCGGCCGGGCGGCCGGGCTGCCGATCCACCGGCTGCTGGGCAACTGTCGTGACCGCATCGCGGTCTACCTGTCATCCGGACACCACGCGAGCGCGCAGGACTACGCCGACGAGGCGGTCTACTGGCACGAGCAGGGATGGCGTGGCTACAAGCTTCACCCGCCGCGCGCGCCGTGGCGCGAGGATCCCCCGCCGCCGATCTCGTTCGACATCGAGACCTGCGCGCGGGTCCGGGAGGCGGTGGGCGACGAAATGGCGCTGATGCTCGATGGGACCTGGAGCTACTCGTATGCCGACGCGCTCCAGGTCGGGCTGAGCATCCAGGAGATGGATTACCTCTGGTATGAGGATCCCCTCCCCGCGCTGGACATCCACGGCTACCGCCGCCTCAAGCAGAACCTGCGGATTCCGCTGATGCCGACCGAGGTGACGCCCGGCGGCCTGCAGGGCCTGACCCACTGGATCGTTAGCGAGGCGACCGACTACGTCCGCGGCGACGTCGTGATCAAGGGCGGAATCACCGGGCTGATGAAGATCGCCCACCTCGGCGAGGCGTTCAACCTCCCGTGCGAGATTCACGATGGCTACAACGCGATGAACAACGTGGCCAACCTGCACGTCGCGATGGCGATCGACAACTGCGACTGGTTCGAGGTCCTGCCGTTCAACCGGACCGGCGACCACACGCTCGAGCACCTGAGCTACGGCCTGCAGGGCTTCCCGAACATCGACTCCCACGGCGACATCCACGCGCCGACCGGCCCGGGTCTGGGCGTCGAGGTCGATTGGGAGCTGATCAACGCGTCGGTGACGCAGGTCATCAGATGAGATGACCGGAACCGAAGCCTGGTCGAGAAACCTACCTCTGGCGGTACTTTTCTCGACCAGGCTCCGTCCGGCAACCCGTTACGGGGCGAGCAGGATTTTCACCTTGTCGGTGCCGCGGGTACTCAGCGACTGGAAGGCGTCCTCGGCCTCCGCGAGCGGGACGACCTCGGTGATCAACTCGTCGGCCGGGATCGCGCCTGACGCGAGCATGTCGATCGCGGCCTGGAATTGCGCACGCTGGTACGCGATCACGCCGCGAATCGCCAATTCCTTGATGACGATGGAGGGAGCGGCGAGGTCGAGCGGCTCCAGGGCGAGGCCGACGAGCAGCAGTCGTCCTAACGGGCGCAGCGCCTGCACGGCCAGCTGCGCGGCGGCCGGAGTGCCCGCGCATTCGAACACGCACGCGGGGCTGTCGCCCGCAGCGCCCTCGCCCGCAGCGTCCTCGGCCCCCGCGCCCCCGGCCATCAGGTGCACTGTTTCGATCGAAATAGTGCTCAGGCCGAGCGCGGCGGCGCGGCTGGCCCGGGCCGGGTTGCGCGAGCACACCGCGACCCGCTCCACCCCCCGGTGGCGAAGCACCAGCCCGGTGAGCAGGCCGATCGGTCCGGCGCCCAGCACCAGCACCGGCTCGTCCGTAGTCACCTCGGCGAGATCGACGGCCCGTATCGCCACAGCAAGCGGCTCGACCAACGTACCGGCGCGATCGTCGACCGAGTCCGGCAGGGCGAACAGCATGCGTTCATCGACCACGACCTGCCCGGCGTACGCGCCCGGCCGGCCCGTGCCCAGTCCGACTCCGTCGCTCACCGCGTGCGGGCACACCTGCTCGTTGCCGGCTCGGCAACTCGCGCATTCCCCGCACTGCCCGAACGGGAGCACGCACACGCGGTCGCCCGCGCTCCAGCCACGCACGTCGTCGCCGATGCGCAAGATCCGGCCCGAGAACTCGTGTCCCGGCACCGTGCCGGCCGGAAACAGCTCCGGCACGTCGCGGAAGTGCAGGTCAGAGCCGCAGATCCCGCAGTAGGCGACCTCGACCAGCGCCTGCCCGGGGCCCGGCTCGGGCGCGGCGCACTCGACCGCGACCAGGCGGCGATCCTCGGCGACCTTCACCGCACGCACCTCGGGCACCTACCGCACGACGTAGGCGTCGTACTCGACCTGGTCCGCGAGCCGCAGTGCGGAGGCCACGGCGACGACCCAGTTCAACCACTCGTACTCGGGCGCCGACGTCTCGTACTGGATCGACACCCGGAAGTAGTACTCGGAAGGATCGACGGTCTCGCCGGCGGCGATCCGCTGCAGGACTTCTCGCGGGCCGGTGCGGCACCCCCGCGTCGCCACGTAGATCAGCCCGCCGTCGTGGGTCTCGAGCGTGTAGCGGGTGTCGATCGTCGCGCTGCCGTCCTCGTGGACGATCTGCCAGTCCGCCCCGCCCGGCAGCACCTTGCCGCGGAGAAGCGGCCCGTCGAATTCGCCGCCGGTGATCCCGATCACCCGCCGTCGCCCCCACGGCGTCTGCCCGAGCTCCAGTGGCTCGGCGAGCGTCGCCCGAACCCGGGTGATCAGCTCTAGACCCGGTGACACGGGCTCCACGTCTACGCCCCTACGAGTTGGGGCTCGATCACCACGTTCTCCCTGAGCGCGGCGCCCCACATCTGCGTCATGTCGAAGACGTTCTGCGCATCCTCGACCGCGACGGCCCACGTATCGGACTCGATCGCGTCCAGGAACTGCCGCTCGTCTCGGAACCAGCACTCCGAGAAACCGTCGAAGCCGATCTCGGCCTGGTCGGTCTCGCCCTCCTCCCCGATCGGGCCGACGACGTGGTTCTGGACATAGCGATCGATGTCGAGCTCCTTGAAGATCGGACCGTGGACGCTGCGCCAGTACTCGCGGCCCTCCTCGCGCGACATGCCTGCCTTGAACCGGACGATCCAGGCGACCTTGTAGGGGCTCGTCGGCCCCTCGATCATCGGGTGCTCCTCGATGTGCGCGCTCATGTTCCAGAGCCAGTCCACGTCGAACACCTTGGGGCCGTCCTCCAGGATCCGCTGCCACGCCGGCGTGCTCATCGCGGTCTGGTAGTCGGCGCGGTTGTTCCACCACGCGCACGAGTACCCGTCGAACATCGTCTCCTCGTCGGTGACTCCGGACACCGACGGGAGCGGGCCCTGCACGTGGCTCTGAACGTAGCCGGCCACCGGCGAGACCTCCTTCATCGGCGGCCCGTGGAGGGTGGCCCAATACTCGCTGGCCTGCTGCTTGGTCATGTCGCTGCGGTAACGCGCGACCCATACCACCTTGTACATATGCGGTCCCTTCAGCTCACGGAGCGGTTACGGCCTCGGCACGATCGGATCCGTACTCCTCGATCGCGCTCAGAAACGGCTGCATCTGGGCATCGAAGTCGTCTGCGTGCATCGAGTCGACCCAGTGGAGGCAGCGGTCGACACCCGCGGCCTCGAGCTCCTCGAACTCGCGCGCGCTGGTCGGGCAGGCGACAATCGTCACCGAGACCTTTCGGCCGGCCGCGGCCGCCGCCGACTGCAATTGCCGGACCTCGTCGGCGATGCCCGGCAACGCCACCGGCGCCCAGCC
>DATFDC010000378.1:0-14407 GCA_035252415.1 Solirubrobacteraceae bacterium | reverse complement strand
CCCCGGTCGCGTGCCGGGACAGGCGGCGAACGGTCGTCTCGAGCGCAGCCTGGCGCGCGAGCAGCACGCGTGACGCTCGCTGGTCCCGCTCCGCGCGCCAGATCTCCGCGCTGACCTGCCGCAGCTCGGACGCCCGGTCCCGCAGTTCCAGACTGTCCTGCGGCGTGACCGGCGGCAATCGGAGCGCGCGCGCACGCAGCAGCTCCGCCCAGGCCAGCATCGACGCGGTGTCCGTGCCCGCCAGCGCGACCTGGAGACCGCGCAGAGCCAGCTCGACGCCGATCTCCGACGCGGTCGCGCGCAGATCCGATGCGCCGAGCGTCTCCCGGTAGCCCTCGAGCAGTCCGAGACCTGTGCGGAGCGCGCGCTGCGCTCCGGCGCAATCGCCGGACTCCAGTCTGAGGAGCGCCTCGACGTGCCAGGCCTCGATCCGGTCGGCGAGCGGTCCGCGCCGAAGCAGAACTGAGCAGCCGGCGAACTCGCGCCTGGCCACGCCCGGCGACCCGAGCTCGATGGCCGCGCGAGCGACCAACAGCTGGGCGCGCCGCGCCTCACCCTGCCAGCCGGCGCCGGCGAGGATCTTGGCCGCACGACGGCCCGACCGGAGCGCGGATCGATGCACATCACCGGCCGCGATCGACGCGGCCACGGCGAGGACGACGGCCCGGGCACCGTAGACGTGACGCTGCTGCGCGGCGAACGACCGTTGGGTCTGGAGCGCGGCCGTCCGGGCCCCGCTCGCGTCGCCCGCCAGCAGTTTCAGGCGGATGGCCTCCAGACGGAGCACGTGGTCGTCCTGCTCCGAGCGCCTCCAGGTTTCCTGGGCCTCGTTCAATGCCTCGAGCGACTCGCCGCGCAAGTGGGCCGTCGCGGTGGCCTGCGCCCTCAGGAGCGCGAGCTCCGCGCTGATCCGCGGCGACACATCGCGCGCGCCAATCGCGTCGATGCGCGCCAGGCATTCGGGCAGATCGCCCCGGGTGAGCGCGCTGCGGGCCAGCTCGGTCTCGATCGCGAACGCCGCTGCCGACGCGCCAAGCCGACGGAACAGATCACGGGCCCGGTTCAGATCCCGCTCGGCGGTGAGCGTGTCGCCGCGCTCGAGCAGAAACGCCCCTCGATTGCGAAGCAGCTGCGCTTCCCAGAAAACGTCTCCGCGCGCACGGAGCAGCGCGAGCGCGGAGTCGGTTCCCCTGAGTGGCTCCGTGGTCGTCCCGGCGTACCAGAGAACCGCGATCCGGAAGACCTCGGAGCGAGCCTGTTCGTGCTCGTCCAGCGCCGCGCACGCCAGGTCGAGCTCACGAATGGCCGCGCTGATCGCACCGCGGCCGGCCAGGTCCAGTGCGAGCCGGCGCCGGGCCAGGGCGGTCCGCCGCGTCAGGCCGTGACGCTCGCCGGACCGGATGGCGCTTCGGATCGTACGGATCGCCCTTCGGTCGCCAAGCTCGTGCTGGGCGAAGCTGAGTGCGTGGAGCGCGGCAACCTCGGCCTCCGGGTGTCGTTGCCGACGGGCGAGCCGGAGGGCGCGCTCGGCCAGCACCGCCGCCGCAGACGCATCGGCCTCCACCAGATCGAACGCCGATTGCGCGACCTCCAGCGCGTCGTCCCCACCAACCGCCACCGTCATTCCGATAGATGTATCAGGCCCGACAGCGCCGGCTCTGAATATTCATAGCCTTGCCCAATCACGCCCACATAGAAAAGGACAGCTCGTGAGTCCCCACAAGGTGATCCCGCCCGAGAACGGTGCACTCAGCCAGATCGCTGAGCGCGTGCTGAACGTTGAGAGCGTCACGCACGATTACAGCCACGACGGCATCGTGATCGCGCTCAACGCGGAGCTCGTCGTGCGCCCGGGCGCGTTGAACGCGTCGGCCCGGAAGGCACTCGAGCAGGTCGCCGAGCCGGTGGGAAACCTTGCGACGATGCTGGCGCCCCGTACGAGGCTGGTACGTTCGCCCCGGCAATCGGGCCGGAAGCTCGAGCCGGATTACAAGCCTGACCCGGCGGGCCCACTCAGCCAGGTGGAGATATGGCGTTTGAAAGAACCCGAAACTCGCAGCTCGATTGACGAGTCGCGGCGTCTGCGTGCGCTGGCCGAGGACGAACACGTTACGACCCGCGGCGGCCATCCACTGCGGCTGCCGGCCGTCTCACCCCACCACGTGCCGATTCTGTCCGCCTCGGCCGGAGGCTGCCCGGCGGCGCCGCCGATCCCGGCTTCGGAGCCTGACCAGCCCTACGTCGAGGCCCCCGCTGACGGCCCGACCGCCAAGGTCACAGTCCTGGACAGCGGCTACATCTGGCTCGATCCGAGTCACCTCGACGCGTCTCACCGAAACCTCGACGACCGCGTCACGGTCGTCCACGGCCAGTGGCTGGACACCACCACTGCGACCTGGAAGTCCGACAAGCCCGACGGTCTGTACACCGATTCGACGGGTCAGCTCGACGGGATCTCCGGGCACGGAACGTTTATCGCCGGTCTGATCTCGAACATCGCTCCCAACACGCGGCTCGAGCTCGTGGGCCTGCGCAACCAGGAGGTGGAGATCGGGGCCCTGACTCGCCGCAGGCAGTTGGGCCTGTTCGAGACCGAAGTGGCGATCGCCCACGCGATGCTGCGGCGTTGCCGTACCGACGTGATCCAGTGCGGCTTCGCCTTCCCGACGCTCGATCACTACCCCTCGGTCGTCTTCGCAGCCGTCATGGAGGAGCTTCGGGACGCCGGCGCTCCGCACGGTGGGCGGGTGGCGGTGGTCGCACCGGCCGGCAACGAGCGGTCCCGTCGCAAGTACTGGCCGGCGGCACACCCGGAGGTGATCGGCGTAGCCGCGACCAACCGTCGCGGGAACGCCCGAGCCTGGTTCTCGAACTGGGGAGATTGGTGCGACTGCTGCGCCCGCGGCGAATACGTCTATTCGACGTTCGTGCACTGGGACGGGCCGATCGAGGGTGAGTCGCCCGCCGAGATCGAGCATTTCCGCGGCTGGGCGCGATGGGACGGAACGTCGTTCGCCGCTCCGAAGGTGTCGGCCGCGATCGCTGCTGAGTTCGTGGCCGGGGGCCGGACGACTTCGCCGGCGGACGTGGCGGAGCAACTGATCGCCTCGAGAAACGGCTCCACGGTCACCGACGCAACCTTGTCCGGAACGCCCGGCGTACCCCTTCCGTACCTGCAAACCGGATAGGAGTCGGACATAATCGCCGCCACGCAAAGCCTGGAAGCCTTGATACGCGCCGCGAATGACGGCGACGAGGCGGCCTGGGGGGCGATCGTCGACCGCTTCGCCGGGCTCGTCTGGGCGACCGCGCGCGCACACCGGCTGGCCCCGGCCGAGGCGGCCGACGTCGCGCAGACGACGTGGTTGCGGCTCGTCGAGAATCTCGATCGGATCAAGGATCCGGAGCGTGTGGGCGCCTGGCTGGCGACCACGGCACGGCGGGAGTGCCTGCGCCACATCCGGCTGCGGACCCGGGAGTTCCCATCGGGCGAGGACGCCGTGTTCGAGCTACCGTCCGACGACCGCACCGAGCAGCGTCTCATCGACCGAGAGCGGAACACCGCCCTGCGCCGGGCGTTCGCCAGGATCAGCGAGCGCTGTCAGACGTTGCTGCGCCTGCTCGCGGCGCCGGAGGCCCTCAGCTACGAGGAGATCGGTGCGGCGCTCGGGATGCCGGTGGGTGCCATCGGCCCCACCCGCGCGCGCTGCCTGGATCAGCTTCGGCGCACCCCCGAGCTGGCCGGTCTGCAGGCCGGGTAGAGGGCAGTAGATGAGCCAGGATCCGGATCCGGACGAGCGGTTGACGGGCGAGTTGCGAGCGTTCTTTGCCGAGGTCGACCCGGTACCGCCTCTGGTCATCGAGACGGCAAAGGCGTCCCTCGGGTGGCGACGCCTCGACGCCGATCTAGCCGAGCTGCTCAGCGATTCGGTACTGGAGGAGGAACCGTTCGCACTGGCCCGAGGCAGCGGGGCGCCGACGAGGGCGGTCACGTTCAGCTCCGGCCGGCTGACGATCGATATCGAGGTTCAGGTGGACGATCCGGCCCGCACGCTCCTGGGACAGCTCTCGCCGCCCGCGTCCGGCAGGATCGAGGTCCAAACCATGACCGGGCCCGTGTTCCCGGCCGAGGCCGACCGCCTGGGCCGCTTCCGGGTGCGCCTGCCGGCGGGTGGCTCGATCCGTCTTCGGGTTCTGGACGGCGACGACCGCGCCGGTCCGCCGGTCGAGACCAGCTGGATCACGGTCTAGCGGACCACGTATCAGATCCGCCTCCGCCTGCTCTTACTTGCATGCGAAACCCCCCAAGCGCCGGCGACCGGCGGAGGCTCGCGGCGAGCGCGCGGCGAGCGGCGAGAGCCGGGTCAAGCCGATCGCGCCACATGGTCCTGCTCACGGATCGGGCTGCCGCGGTCCGGGACGAGCTCCTCGAGCTCGCGCTGATCCTCGAGCATGCCGACGATCGCGACGCCTCGTGGGTCCTCGCGATCCACAAGCTGCTCACCGACGGATGCCTGAGCCCGCTGTACAACCCCGACATCCATATGTCCGAGCTCCGGGCCACGCTGTATTACCTGCGCAGTGAGCCCGTGGGCGAGGCTCAGCCGCAGCGGGTCACTTCAGCAGCGCGGTGATTACAGCGCCGAGCTGGCGGCATCCCAGCTCGAGCGGCTCGAGCTCGATCCGCTCGCCCGGCGTATGCATCCCGGATCCGCGCGTGCAGCCGATCGACACCGCGGGGATCTCGAACGCGGCCGCGGCGTTCGCGTCGGTTGAGCCTGCGCCGAACGCGTCCGGCAACCCCAGGGCAGCCCGCGCCCCGACGACCGTCTGCACGAGCTGATGGTTGCGCGAGATCCGTCCGGCCGGGCGCTTGCCGACGACCTCGTACTCGAGGCTGAGCGGTGGATCGACCTTGAACTCGGCCACCTCCGCCTCGAACTCGTCGAGCTCGGTCTGATCGAGTGAGCGCCGCTCGGCCAGCAACTCGGCCTCGGCGGCGATCGCGTTGACCGCTCCGCCGCCCGCGACGCGACCGATGTTCGCGCCGGCCATGGCCAGCCCGGCACCGATCGACAGCAGCGCGTGGATCGCGCTGGGCGTGCCCCGGTCCGACCACGAGTGCCCGCCCGGACCTCGGATCGCTAGACGCGCGCGCGTACTCCCGACGTGCTCGGTCACGACCTCGTCGAGCCCGTGGCCCTCGAGCGCGATGGCCATGGCAGGCCGAAGCTCGCGACATGCGTGCAGGGCGCCGCGCAGGTTGCCGAGGCCCTCCTCGCCGACCGTGAACGCGACGGCCAGCCCGGGCGGAATCGGATCGAGCTCCGACAGAGTCCAGATCACCGTCATCACCGCGGCCGCGTTGTCCCCCACCCCGGGGCCGATCAGCTCCCCATCCGAACGCACGACTTCGATCTCGTCCATCCCATGGAACACCGTGTCCACGTGCGCCATCAACAACAGCTCCGGGGAGCCGCCGAATCGCCACAGGAGGTTTCCGACCTCGTCGCGCTCCAGCGATCCGGGCAGCTCGACCAGCCGGTCCTCGAGCCAGCGGATCCGTGCCTCCTCGCTCCCGGTCGGCGCCGGGACCGCAGTGAACCGGGCCAGCTCGTCGGGATCGATCACGAATCGGACCCGGAGGAGATGACCGCGGTGGCGTCGATCTCTACCAGCCACTCGGGTCGGGCCAGCGCGCTCACCACCAGCCCGGTCGACACCGGGTGCACGCCGCGGAGCCAGCGCCCGACGACCCGGTAGACGTCCTCCCGGTAGCGGATGTCGGTCAGGTAGATCACGATCTTGCAGATCTCGTCCAGCCGCGCACCGGCCTCGCCCAACAGCGTTTCGATGTTGCGCATCGCCTGCTCGGCCTGGGCCGCCGGATCGCCGATCCCCAGCGACTCGGCGGTGTCCAGATCGGTCCCCACCTGACCGCGCAGGAACACCATGTTCCCGGCCACGACGGCCTGGGCCAGGTCGTTGTCGAGGTCCTGTTCTGGATACGTGTCGCGCGTGTTGAACGGCCTGATCCGCGTGTGTGTCATGAAACCCCTCGCCGTGCTCGCTTGCTGTCAACGATTAGGCCGGCACATCGACGGCCACTCTGTACGCCAGGTAGCTGCGTTGAGTCGCGATGTGGTCGGCCAGATACTTGGCGTCGTGCCAGACGCCCCAGATGAACGACGATCCGCGTCGCGACAGCCAGGGTAGGCCCAAAAAGTAGACGCCCGGCTCCGAGGACACGCCGCGCCGATGGTTCGGCTTGCCGGCGTCGTCGAAGGCGTCGACCTGGAGCCAGCTGAAGTCCACGGCGAAGCCGGTGGCCCAGATGATGCAGCTCACGCCCGCGCGGGCGAGGTCGAGTTCGAGGAGAGGCTCGGTGGCGCCGCGGGGCAACGGCCCCAGTTCGCGGGCCTCGGGCTCCTCCGGCAGGTCGAGCCCCATCCGGTCGATGTATGCGTCGGCTTCGTCGAGCAGAGCAAGATAGTCGGCGTCGCCTCCGGCGATGTTCTCGCGCAAATCGCCGGCAAACCGGATCGTGCCGCCCGCGAACGAGGCAGTGCGACCGACGAGAACGATGCCGCGCGCGGCGAGGTCCCGGAAGTCGATGGTGTGGCCACCGTACGCTCCGCTGACTGCGATCGTGACGTGCTCGGCGCCCTGCGGCGGAGCGTCCGCATCCCACTTGCCGAGTACGCCAAGCCACCAGACGAAGTCACGCCCGCGGTAGCGTCGCGGGGGACGGGCGTGGGGTCCAACCGACAGGTAGACGCTCCGTCCGGCTCGCAGCAACTCATCCGCGATCTGCACGCCGGACGATCCGGCCCCGACGACCAGGACCGCACCGTCGGGCAACTGATCCGGGTTGCGATAGCCGCTCGAGTGCATCTGCAGCGGCCCGGCTTCGTCAGGAACGACCGAGGGGATCAATGGACGCTGAAACGGCCCGGTTGCGGCGACCAGGAAACGCGCATCGATCGTGCCGTCCGTGGTCGTGGCGCGGAAGCCTGCGCGGCCTACGTTCCTCCGCGCCGCGGTCACCTCGACCCCGCATCGGACCGGGGCTGCGATCTTCTCCGCGTAGGCGACTAAGTAGTCCGCGACCTGCTCCTTGGACGGGAAGTCGTCCGGTCCGATGTCCGAGAATTCCAGAGTGGGAAACCGGTCATGCCAGGCCGGTCCGTTCGCAACCAGCGAATCCCAGCGTCCGGAACGCCACCGCTCAGCGATGCGGTGTCGCTCGAGGACGAGATGCTCCACGCCGCCGGCGCTCAGATGCTCGCTCATCGCCAGACCGGCTTGCCCTCCGCCGACGACCAGCACCTCAACCATTTGGTCGGCCCCGGTCATTCGTCTCCGGGCACGCCGAACGCAGGTGCATCAGAGGGATTCAGCGCGCGCGTGACGTAATCGTCTCGCAACGGCGCGTAGAGCTCCCACAGGGTGCTCAAAGCCGTCACCGGCGCATCGTGGTCGTCGATGCGCAGGTCAACCACCGGCCAGGGCACGCCGGCTGACACGAGCAGCCCTGCCGAGCGCAACGGTCCCGCTTCGCCGCCGGCCTCGGCCGCGGCCTGCAAGCCGGCGAGCAGCCGTTCGGCCAGCGTCAGCTCCCCGCTTTCCTGGAAGCCGGAGATCATCTGATCCAGCACGTGCTCGTCTGCCAGCAGATTGCCGGCGGCCACGCAGGCGGCCGCGATCCGGACGCCATGGACGCCGAGCGCCTGGCGTCCTGACCATCCGGTCGCCCGTCCCGACCGATCAACCACCGCAAGCTGTCGGTACTCGATGTGCTCGAAGTTCGACCGCACGGTCGCCATCGCCTGCTCCGGGTCTTGGCCGCCGGTCAACGCGTCGAGCAGCGCGGGGCCAAGTCGAGGATCGGTCACGTTCTGAGTAGCGGCGACCCCGATCGTTGGCCGGATATGTGCACAGCGCGCAGCGACAGCTGGACTCGAGGAAGCAATCACCATCCCCAGTTCGCCGGCCGGCGGATCGGCGGCAAGCAGCGACAGCGTCATTGGCCGGCCGCTGGGAAGACCACGACGCTCACTATATGGCTCAGCTCTTCGCCTCGGACAGCGCGCCGAGCACGCTCGAGAGCAACCGGTCGCGGGTCTGAGCCACCCCGTCGGCGTCCGGGTAGGTGTAGAACCCCGCGCCGGCCGACACTCCGAGCCGGCCCTCTTCGAGCAGGTCGGTCAACGCCGACTGCGGCTCCTGCGCGTTCGACAACAGGGGGAACAGCTGCCGCGCCACGGCGACCGCGGTCGGCACGCCGGCCAGGTCGGTGCTGCGCATCGGCCCGAGCACGGCCCAGCGCGGGCCCAGGCACTCGGTCAGCACGGTGTCGATCTGCTCGGGGGTGGCCACGCCGTCGTGCACCAACTGGAGCGCCTCGCGGATCACCGCGTACTGGAGCCGGTTGGCCAGGAACCCCTCGATCGCCCGCGAGAGCACGAGCGGGCGCTTGCCGAGCTCGGACATCAGCGCGTCCGCCCGCTCCACCACCGCGGCATCGGTCAGCCCGGTCGGCACCACCTCGACCAGCGGGATCAGATGAGCCGGGTTGAACCAGTGCAACCCGAGGAACCGCTCGGGCCGGGCCAGCCCCTCGGCCAGCCGGTCCAGCGGCAGCGACGAGGTGTTGCTGGCGATCACCGCCTGCGCCGGCGCGGCCGACTCGGCCTCGCGGAGCACCAGCACCTTGAGCGGCAGCGACTCGGGAACCGATTCGAGGATCAGCTCGGCCCCGGCCGCCGCCTCGGCGATCGAGGTCGTGTAGGCGATCTGGGCCGCGGCCTCTCGCTCGAGGGCCCCGCCCGCATCGAGCAGCGTCCGTTCGGTGCGCGAATAGAGCGCGACCTGGTGTCCGCCGCGCAGCAACACCTTGGCGATGTTTCGCCCCATCACGCCCGCCCCGAGGACGGCCGCTCTCACGGCCGCGCCGCTCCGATCGCGCGCAGGCGCGCGGCGTCCCACCGGTGGCTCACGTCACCGGGCGTGATCACTACCCCTGACGCCCGCTCCGGCCAATCGCCGGCGCACGAGATCACGCCGAGCGGCTCGCCATGCTCGTTCCACGCCTTCGTGTCGTCGTCCTCGCCCCACAACACGGCCACGAGCCGGCGGCCGAACAGCTCCACCAGCCGCACGGCCCGGTCCATGGCCCCGTTCAGCTCGAGCGACTCCGTGCTGGTCACCGCCACGGCGTCGGCGCCCGCCTCCAGGAACCTCGTGACGAAATCGGTGAACGCGTCCTCAGCGGCCTCCGGCTCTTCGCTGCCCAGTTCGCGCTGCAGCGTGCCCGGGGACGGCACGGCGGCGATCACCGCGTGCGGCGCGGTGGCGCGCAGGGCTTGGACGAGCTCGGACCCGTGCCGCGCGTCCTTCACCGAAGCCAGTGCGTCGAGCGCGGCGTCGCCGCGCGCTCCCTCGGCCACCGCCGAACGCACCGCCTCGTCCGCCGCGAACACGAACATCGCGTCCGCCCCGGCCAGCGCCGCCGCGTCGGCGATCAGCCGCTGTCCCAGGGTCGGATCCTTCCACCAGTCGGCCTGCTCCTGATGGACGAGCGCGGGCAGCCGTTCCCAGACGATCGGCGCGAACGCCACGCCCTCGCCGGACAACGCGGCGAGAAACCGATCGCGGCCGCTCAAATGCGCACCACCGCACGGTTGGGCGCGCCCGAGGGCCACTCCCCGAAGTACTTGAGCACTTGCTCGGGCGGTCGGCGCTGCTCCCACTCGGCGATGAACTCGGCATAGGGTCGCGCGTTCTGTAAGCGCCGGGCTCGGTGAGCCCGCCGAAGCTCAGCGGTCGCGACCTCGTCGACGATCAGCGTCTCGGGGTCGTAGACGACCGCGAACACTTCTCGCGCTGTCCAGTCGCTGATCCGATCGGCGCGGACATCCTCGGCCACGGCCTGCGGATCTCGCTCGAGCACGTCGCCGTAACCCCCGCTCCCCTGGGTGCTCGCGGCGAGCACGTCGCCTTCCTGGACCACGCGGATACCACGCGTCTGATGCTCGACGATCACCTCGCCACCCAGGGCGGTCTGGCCGCCGGCCAGCGTGAAGTCGTCGGTGGGCAGGCTGGGCTCGCCGGCCGCCATCAGCTCGAGCAGGTCGGACCCGCGGACGCGGATGCCGGGCACGACGGTCATCGAGTAACCCCCGAACAGGCCGTTGTGGGCGGGGAACTTCGACTCCTTCTGACTCGAGGTGAACGCGAGGTGCGGAGTCCGGTAGACGACGTAGCCGACCGCGGCGCCCAATCCCCCGCGGTACTTGCCATAGCCGCAGGTGTCGCGCTGCTGCTTCTGGTAGAGGTGGAGCAGCGGGAACTCTGACTCGATGTCCTCCACGTCGGGAGCCTTACCCCACGGACCGTGCGGGAAGCCCCAGACGTCGATCCCGTCCCGATCCGAGCGTGCGGCCAGCCCATACGCATTCAGCGGGTAACCCATGAAGTCGGTCACCCGCACGCCGTGCTGGTTGACCCCCGCGACCATCACGGCCGACGCGCTCGAGGAGGTGAACCCGCACACCAGCGAGCGCTGCTCGGTGGAGAACATCACCTTGGACAGCGCCACGCCCAGCAGCGGGAACACCATCGCGCCGACGAGCGGCGAGCAGCTGATCGCCGCCTCGGGATCGGCGTCGAAGAACGTCCCGTGCGGCACGCGGATGTCGATGTGCTCGAGCATCCCCGAGGAGATCGGGAAATCGTGGAACGGGAACTGGTACAGGTTCACCGCACAGTGACCGCGGATCACGTTGGTGAACGCGTTGTATGACCCTTCGTGCTCGGGCGACGTGCCGCCGAAATCGAGCGTGAGCCGGTCGCCGCGGACCTCGACGGCCACGGACGCCCGCAGCAGCCCGTCCTCGTGTCCGGTCGTGTCCATGAACACGTTGTGGCGGTAGATCCCGTCCGGCCAGGACTCGATCCGCTGGCGCACGCCGGCCGAGGTCTGCTGGATCATCCGGCGGAACAGACCCCGGACCAGCGCGTTGCCGCGCTTCTCGGCCAGGGCCTGGAGCCGGACCCGCACGCGGTCACACGCGGCCACCCGCGCCTTGACGTCGGTCACCTGCATGCGCGGCGCGCGCGAGATGAAGTTCTCCATCATCAGCAGCAGGTCGTTGCGCAGGCGGTAGTGCTCGCCGATCTTGATCGGGGTGAGCTTCATGCCCTCGTCGTGACGGGTGTGAGCCTGGGTCACCTCACCGCCCGGCTCGCTCCCGCCGGTCTCGGACTGATGCGCCCCGGACACCACCCACCCGAGCAACTCGGGACCACCGAAGATGGGCATGATCGCGAACTGGTCGGGGTTGTGGATCCCTCCGTACAGGGCCTCGTTGCAGTAGTAGATGTCACCCTCGGCCACGCCCACCGACGGGTCGTCGGCAAACCGCTCGCGGATGAACTTGATCGGCACCTGTCCGGTCACCGAATGCAGATAGGTACCAAGCACGGCCGACACCAGGTCACCCTGCGCGGTGTACACCGCGACCAGCGTGTCACCCGAGTGCAGCATGCTGCTGATCCCCATCTTGGTCATGACCTCCTTGCCCTCCTGAAGCATGAGGTTCACGTTCTCGGAGTAGATCTCGTAGTCGCCCGGCCGCAGCCCCGCCGCGTCCTCGAGCTCCTGCTCGGTGGCGGGCTCGAGCTGCATCGCCCGCGTCACCATCGCGGCTTCAAACACCGGAGACCTCCTCGCGAGCCGTCAGCACGATCCCTGAGCGATCGTCCACCGCGCACGTCCACCCCGGCGAGACCACCACCGTGGTGTCGTCGGAGTCGATCAGCGCCGGCCCCGGGAACTGATGGCCCGGAGCCAGGCGCTCCATCTCGTACACGGGCGTCTGCACCCAGCCGTCCTCGGCCGAGAACAGCGCCTCTCGGTATCCGGTCCGCGCCGCTTCGAGTTCCCCGCCGCGCGCCGCGCTCACCGGGCGCTCGGCGTGCGCCGACGGCAGCGAGGCCTTCAGCACGAACGCCTCGATCTCGACGCCGGCCTCCGGGTTCAGCCCCAGCGGGCTGTAGGCCTCGCTGAACTCCTGCTCGAACGCGGTGTACAGCGCGCGCATGTCCGCTTCGTCGCTCACGTGCAGCAGCGGCGAAGCGACCCGCTTGACGTTGAGCTGGCCGCCGAACTTCATGTCGAGCTCGAGCGAGTAGCGGACCTGGTCGGGGTCGAACCCCTCGCCGGCGAAGTCGCGCTGGGCCAACTCGCGCAGACCCTCCACCACCGCGTTGAAGCCCTCGTACTCGTCCAGCCAATGCCCGCCCACCGCGGTGAGCAGCGAGAAGCGCCGCGAGCGCTCGTACACGTGCACGACGTCCATGGTCGAGGACCCGTAGGCGCAGAACGCCGAGGAGAACGGGAACACGACGATCTTGTTCATCCCGGCGGCTTCGGCGTAGCCGCAGCAATGCACCGGCCCCGCCCCGCCCGCCGCGAAGATCACGAAATCGCGCGGGTCATAGCCTTTGAGCACGGTCTCCTTATAGATCTCGGCCCCCATGCGCGCGTCGATCACCCGCTTGATCAACAGCGCCGCCTCGGGCACGTCGACCTCGAGCGCTGCCGCCACCCGGTCGCGGATCGCCCGCTCGGCCCGACGGCGGCTCAACTTGAGCTGCCCGCCGTGGAAGCGCTCCGGGCTCAGGTAACCCAGCAGCAGGTCGGCGTCGGTCACCGTCGGCTCGCGCCCGCCCTGGTCGTACGCCGCGGGGCCCGGGATCGAGCCGGCGCTCTCGGGGCCGACCTCGAGGCGCCCGCCGAGCAACGCGTCGACCCGGGCGATCGAGCCGCCGCCCGAGCCGATCGAGCGGGAGTCGAGGATCGTCGCGTCGACCGTCCAGCGGTCGATCGTCGGCGCGAACTTGTAGAAGCGCGTCGAGCCTTCGACGACCATCGCGATGTCGAAGCTGGTCCCGCCCATGTCGGTGACCACCACGTTCTTGTAGCCGTAGGTGCGTCCGAGCGTGGAAGAGCCCATCAGCCCCGCCACCGGGCCGCCGTTGTAGGTCTGCACGGCAGCCGAGCGGAACACGCTGGCCATCCCGCCCGTGTTGTGGACCATCATCAGCGGGTTCCGGTAGCCGCCGCGCCGGAGCTCCTGCCCGATCCCGATCAGCTCCTCGTACATCGACTGGTGCAGGTAGGCGTTCAGGATCGTCATCGTCGTGCGCGTGTACTCGAACTTGCGCGGCGAGACCTCGCTGGCCAGGAACACGGGCATGCTCCCGAGGTAGGTCTCGTTGTACTCGCGCTCGATCAGCTCGCGGATGCGCAGCTCATGCACCGGGTTCATGAACGACCACAGCAGCGACACCACGAACCCGCGCACGCCGGCGTCGACCAGCGCGTCGAGCTGGCTGAGGAAGTGGTCCTCGTCGAGCGGGCGCAGCACCTCGCCGCGATAGTCGATCCGCTCCTTGACCCCGACCGTGAGGTCCTTGGGGATGATCGGCAGCGGCTTGTCCGCGCCCGCGATGTTCCGCTGGGCCTTGAACGAGATGCCGTCCGACCACTGGCTGGCGCGCCCGACCAGCACGGTGTCCTCGAACCCCTCGGTCATGATCAAGCCGAGCCGCGGCCCCTTGCGCTCGATCAGCTTGTTCATGGCCAGCGTCGTCGAGTAACGCAGGATCTCGGCCCGGGACAGCAGCGCGTCCTTGCTCACGCCGAGATGATCGGCCGCGTCGTCGATCGCCCGCGACATTCCCTGGGAGAGGTCGAACGGCGTGGTCCGCGCCTTGCACCACACCTCGCGGTCTTCCAGGCGCACGTAGCAATCGGTGAACGTGCCGCCAATATCGATCTCGACCGAGGAGCTCACTCGGCGTCCTCCGACTCTCGCTTCAACGCGTCGACGTCGATCTCGATGTCATGGGTGACCGGGTGGCCCGGTGGCAGATACTCGACCTCGATCAGCGTCGCGCACCCGGGGCAGATGAACTCGAGGATGCGACACCACTCGGGATCGGGCGCAAACGTGTACTCACCCTCGACCACCGGCCGGTGCACCTCGCGAGGATCGCGCTCCCACACCAGGCAACCGTGCTTGTAGTTCTCGCGAGCGCTGCCGAGTTCTCTGCCGCAGCCGGCGCACACCCACTGCTCGGTGTCGAGATCGATCTCCAGGTACTCGGTGATCCGCGGTCTCACGCCGGTCCCTCCCGGTTGAGGATCCCGTAGCCCTGGGGGGTGAACGTCACCGACCAGCCGGGCGTGACGAAAATCGTCGTGTCGGGTGCGCGCAGGAAGGCGGGCCCGGTCACGGGCGCGGCGCCGGGATTCCCGAGGCCTGGCGCGACGATCGCGGTGAGGCGGCCCTGCGCGGTCGCGATCTCCCGCGGCGGTCCGGGCTCCGGGCCGGCCTCG
>DATFDC010000377.1:0-13623 GCA_035252415.1 Solirubrobacteraceae bacterium | reverse complement strand
CTACTGCTTTGCGCTTGGTTGTGCGGAGAACTACCATCCTGCGCGCGCTAGTCGCGCGCGGAAGCGCGGCGTCGGTTCGCCGCCGCGGCGCGGAGCTGCTCGTGCTCGACCAGGCGCGCCAGTTGCTCGAGCGTCCGGCGCACGTGGCCGGAGACGGTCGGGGCGGCCACGCGCTCGGCCACCCAGCCGCTCAGGCCGGCGCCTTCGACCACATAGGCAAGCCGAAGCTCTATCCGGGTGCGCCCGCCCGGGACCTCGCGCAGGCGCCACCGCCCCCGGTGGTCGAGCCCGGTGACCGAGGTCCAGGCGAAGTCGCACGGTTCGTCGAACTCGACCACCTCGACCACCCCACCCACCTCTGCCGCCCCGACCCGGAACAGCATCCGGTAGCGGGCGCCGAGTCCGATGGCCCGGTCGCCGGCCACCTCCCAGCGGGTGACGCCGGACATGTAGCCGAGGACCCGCTCGGGGTCGGTGACGATCGCCCACACATCCTCGATCGGCGCCGCGAGCACGGTGGCGCGGTTGATCCTCATCCCAGCACCGGGAAGCGGCGCTCGGCGGCAAGGGCGTCCAGGGTGTCCTGCATCAGCCGGATCAGATGGTCGTATACGTCGTCGAGGTCGGGCTCGGGGCCGAACTCGGCGCGGAGATCGATGGCCGGCAGCGTCTCGATCGTGATCTTGGCCGGCAGCGGGATGTGCCCGAAGTCGCCGATGTTGACGATCCAGGGCAGCGAGATCGAGATCGGCAGGACTTTCAACCGCAATATGCGGTCGAGCGCCAGCAGGCGGGCCAGGCGCTCGCCACGGCTCAGAAACAGCGCGGTCTCCTGGCCTCCGATCGCCACCACCGGCACGACCGGGACGTCCTGCTCGAGCGCCAGGCGCAAGAAGCCCTTGCGGCCTCCGAAGTCGACCCGGCTGCTCTGCCAGCTGGGACGGTGCACCTCGTAGTCGCCGCCGGGGTAGACGAGCAGGGCGGCGCCCGAGGAAAGGGCCTTGCGGGCGTTCTCGGGCGAGGCGGCCACGGTTCCGAACTTCCGCAGCCAGCTCAAGCCGGGCAATGAGAGCACCAGGTTGTGCGCGAGCTGGTAGAAGGGCCGCTCGACGCCGAAGTACGTGCTGAACGCGACCGTGAACACCATCGTGTCCGGGATCATGTTCCCGCCCGAGTGGTTGCCGACGAGCAGAACCGGCCCGTCGTCCGGGACGTTGCCCAGGCCCCGGACCTCGCCCCGGAACCACAGGCTCGAGAACAGCCAGAACAGCGGGAGCTGTTCGCGGATGTAGTCCGGATCGCGCTCGTCGAGGTCGGCCCGGGGGATGCGCCGCTGCACGAGGCCACCGAGTTCCCGCCAGGCGCGGCCCAGCAGCGAGGGCGCGGCGGACTCGTCCGCCGGCATCGCGGCGCCTGGCTCGTGACCGTTCCGTCTGGCGGATCGGGTCGCGTGCGTCTGGCTCATGAAGACAAGACTGTCAGGGTCAGGCGGCCTCGGAGCCGGCGGCGGCGATCCTCGGGCTCCGCGGGGCGCTCTGCATCCGCTCGGCGCGCTCGAAGAAGTCGAGCAGGAGGGCGTTGGTTTCCTCGGGGCGCTCGACCTGCGGCACGTGCCCGCAGCAGTCGATCGTCACCTGCTCGGCCTCGGGCAACCACTGTCGCACATGTCGCGAGAACCCGGGCGGCACGAGCCGATCGTGGCTTCCCCACACGAACAACGAGGGCGCCTGGAGCTCGGACAGCCGCCGGTAGAACCCGCCGCGCCCGAACGGTGCCTCGAGGTAGATGTTGCGCGCGCTGGCCAGGAGTGCATAGCGAGCACCCGCGCTGTGGTAGATGCGCTGGAACTCGTCGACCACCAGGTCGGCCACCGCGGGATCGATCAGGTCGCGGTCATAGAACATCGACCAGAACTGGGCGGCCACGGTCGAGCGACGGAACGTGTGGGGCAGCAGACCGAACTCGGGACGCAGCAGGCGCACGACCGGGTGGAGCCCGCGCTTGATCCAGGCCACGGCCGGGCACAGGAGCCCGAGCGCGTGAATGCGCTCGGGGGCCACGAGGCCGAGCTCGATCGCGATCCGCCCGCCCATCGAGTTGCCGACCACGTGGGTGCGGTCGACCTCGAGTTGGTCGAGCAGGCCGAGCATGATCTCGGCGAACCAGTGGGCGTTGTAGGCGCCGAGCCTCGGCTTGCCCGAGGACCCGAACCCGGGCAGGTCGGGGACGTGGACGCGATAGGAGCCGCTCAGCGCAGCTGCGGTCTCGAACAGCGAGGCCCGCGTTCCCCCGAGTCCGTGCAGAAGCAGGACATCGGGCCCCTGGCCCATGGTCAGGGTCGAGATGCGCTGCCGGCCGACCGGGACGTCGTGGATCTCGAGCAGCGGTGGCCGCCCGCCGACCAGCCTGAACATTCCCTCGAAGGCGATTGCGTGATCGAGGTTGCCCCGCACAGCGAGCAGCCGGCGCTGGAAGGCGTCGATCCCCGAGAACTCGCCGCGACGCAGCCGCATCCACGTGTCGGAGTCGGTGGACATCGTGACGTCGGGCGCTCGGCGGGTTCCGCCCTTGCGCACACGCGCGGCCCGGCTCGTGCAACGAACCTCCCAGGTGTGCCCGAGATCGCCGAGGGTGATCTGGTAGGTGGCGTCGAAGCCCGGATCGGCGCCCAGATAGCGGTCCGGGAGGGAGCGAAAGGCCTCCTCGACGATGCGCAACCGATCGGTGTGCTCCGGCCTCCCAGCCACGGCCGGCACCCTACCGTCCACCCCGGCCGGATGAGCCGGCTGGCGCTAGGGTTGCCGGACCGTGGGCCGAACCATTTCCCTGCACGACACGCGCACCGGCCAGGTGCTCCCGGTGCAGCCGCGCCCGGGCAACCGCGTGGGTATCTATGCGTGCGGGCCGACCGTGTACGGCCGGATCCACGTGGGCAACGCCCGTCCCTACGTGGTCTTCTCGCTGCTCAAGCGCCTGTTCGTCCATGAGGGCTACAACGTCACATTCGTTACAAACATAACGGACGTCAACGACAAGATTTACGCGGCCGCCCAGACCGCCGGCGTGGGCTCGGAGCAACTTGCCGGCGACATGATCGATTCGTACGTGGCCGACACCGACCGCCTCGACCTCGGCCGACCCGACCACGAGCCCCTGGCCAGCGCGACGATCGCCGAGATCGTCGATTTGATCGAGACGCTGATCGAGGGGGGTCATGCCTACGCGGTGGAGGGAGACGTGTACTTCTCGGTGCGCAGCTACCCGGAATATGGAGAGCTGTCCCACCGCGACATCGACGAGCTCGACCAGGGCGAGGGCGTCGAGGGCGCCGAGCGAAAGCGCGACCCGGCCGACTTCGCGCTGTGGAAGGCCCAGAAGCCAGGAGAGGACACGGCCTGGGACGCCCCGTGGGGACGGGGGAGACCCGGCTGGCACATCGAGTGCTCGGCGATGGCCGAGAAGCTGCTCGGCGTGGGTTTCGAGATCCACGGCGGCGGAGCCGACCTGATCTTCCCCCACCACGAGAACGAGGCCGCGCAGACCACCGCGGCGCGCGACGCGCCGCTCGCCCGCCTCTGGGTCCACAACGGAATGATCCGCCTGGACGACACCAAGATGTCCAAGTCGGTGGGGAACATTTTCCTGCTTCACCAGGCGCTCGACGCGTTCGGGCGGGACGCGCTGATCATGTACTTCGTCGGGACCGACTACCGCAAGCCGGTCGAGTTCGACGACGAGCGGCTGACCGAGGCCCAGGCGAGGGTCGACCGGTTCCGGGAAGCCGCCCGGCGCCTGACTTTAGGGCCCTCCCCGGACTGGTCGGCCTCGCTGCACGAGCGCTTCTTCGACGCGCTGGCCAATGACTTCAACACGCCCGAGGCGCTGGCGGCAGCGTTCGAGTGGGTGCGGGAGGCCAACCGCGCTCCCGCCGGAGCCGGCGACGCCGATCTCCGCGACATGCTCTCCGTGCTCGGGCTCGAGAACCTGCTTGATGTGGCCGACACCGAGGCGCCCGCCGAGGTCATCGAGCTGCGCGACGCCCGTGAACAGGCTCGCGCGGCCCGCGATTACGCCGAGGCCGACCGCCTGCGCGAAGCGATTCGCGCCCACGGCTGGGAAGTTCGCGACAGCGCAGACGGTCCCGAACTCCTACCTGCTTAAAGCGAGGACAGTCGGAGCGGCGGAGGGGTGTGTCCCCACTCGGGTGCCTCGCGTCTTGCGGCGCACTGCCTAGGCGCAACGGATCCGAAAAGCCCGGCACCCGATGGGGACGCCCCCGTAGCCGCTTGACATCCGAGCGGTGCTATGTCACCCTGCCGCCGGGAGAATAAGGGTGGAGTAAAGCTTTAGGTTTGGTTTTGCTCCCGACTTCATACTCATAATCGGCGCCACCGGGAGGGGTGCGCCACGACTTCGGTTCTTCGCCTTCGGCAGGGTCGGGAAGGGATATTCGTGGCTCGGCTTTCTCCGTACTCCAACCCTCAACTTCAGGTTGAGGATGGCTATCTGATTGCGCTTGCCAAGCAGGGCAACGCCGCCGCGTACGACTGCATCGTCCGCCGCTACTACGGATTCGTCCGCCTGAAGGCCTCGTCGTACTTCCTGGCCGGCGGTGACGCCGACGACCTGATCCAGGAAGGTCTGGTGGGGCTGTACAAGGCGGTGCGGGACTACCGCACCGATCGGGAGTCGAGCTTCCGGAACTTCGCGGAGCTGTGCATCACCCGCCAGATCATCACCGCGGTCAAGACCGCCACGCGCAACAAGCACACCCCGCTCAACCAGTACGTCTCATTCTCGAGCTCACCGACCGCGGCCGGCGAGGGCGAGCCGACCCTGGAGGAGGTCATCCCGGGCTCACCGGTGCACGACCCGGTCAACCAGGTGATCAGCTCCGAGGAGCTGCGCGCGCTGGTGGCGTGCATCTCGACCGCGCTCTCGGAGCTCGAGTCGCGCGTGCTCGCCCTGTACCTCGACGGCCATTCCTACGAGGAAGTAGGCCGGCGGATCGGCTGCGACTGCAAGACCGTCGACAACGCGCTGCAGCGCGTCAAGCGCAAGGTCGGAGCGCATCTGGCCGAGCGGAGCGCGCTGGTGCCGGCGGTCGCTGCATCCTGATCGGCGGACCTTTAAGCTGCCCTTGACCAGGCAGCGAACAAAAGGAGCCCGTCGATGAGTCACAGCGATCACGAGCCGGGCGGGCCAGGGTACGCCTCGCCCGAGGTGGCCCGCCAGCAGCCTCCCGAGCGCTTCGTGTACGTCGCCTCTCTGTACGAGGGGACCGGCATCAACCGACCGGACTTCATCGCGGTGGTCGACGTCGATCCGGCGTCCGACACCTACGGGCAGATCGTCCACCGCACCGAGATGCCCGGCATCGGCGATGAGCTGCACCACTTCGGCTGGAACGCCTGCTCGTCGGCCTGCCACTCCCAGCTTCAGCGCGACACGATGGTCGTCCCCGGCCTGCGTTCGTCGAACATCCACATCATCGACATCTCAGAGCCGCGGGCGCCTCGGATCAAGAACGTGATCGAGGGCGAGGAGATCAAGGAGAAGCTCGGGCTGAGCGCTCCGCACACCGTGCACTGCATGCCCGGCGACATAGTCACGATCTCGATGCTGGGCGACGCCGACGGCAACACGCCGGGCGGCTTCGCGGTCCTCGACGCGCGGGACTTCTCGATCGCCGAGCGCTGGGAGCGCGAGGCCGACGGCGTCGAGTTCATGTACGACTTCTGGTACCAGCCGCGCCAGAACACGCTGATCTCGAGCGAGTGGGGGGCACCCAACACGTTCAAGGACGGGTTCAATCCGGCCGACGTGGCGGCCGGCAAGTACGGGCGCAAGCTGCACTTCTGGGATCTCGAGAAGCGCGCCAAGGTGCAGACGATCGACCTCGGCGACGAGGGCTGGATCCCGCTCGAGATCCGCTGGCAGCACGATCCGGACTCCGCCCAGGGGTTTGTGGGCGCGACTCTGTCGAGCAACATCATCCGGTTCGCCCGCGACAACGGCAGTTGGTCCACCGGCAAGGTGATCGATGTCGGCAACGAGGAGCTTCAGGGCTGGCCGCTCGAGGGCGGCGTCCCCGGGCTGATCACCGACCTGGTCCTGTCGCTCGACGACAAGGACCTGTTCTTCTCGAACTGGCTGCACGGCGACGTCCGCCACTACGACGTGTCGGACCCGACCAACCCGCAGCTGAAATCCCAGGTCTGGCTCGGTGGGCTCCTGGGCCGGGACGGCGGACATCCCAAGGCGCGCGGGCCGCTGAACGGCGGGCCGCAGATGATCCAGAACTCGCTGGACGGCGATCGCGTGTATGTCACGAACTCGCTGTTCTCGACCTGGGACAACCAGTTCTATCCCGGGATCGAGGGCTGGCTGGTCAAGCTCGACCGCCAGTCCGACGGGACCTATCAGCTCGACCCGGGCTTCTTCGTCGACTTCCACGAGCAGGCTGACGGGGCTCGCCCGCATGAGATCCACCTCCCGGGCGGGGACTGCACCACCGAGATATTCCAGTGACCGGTTGATCCCGGCGCTCCGGGCAGATCCGGTGCGGCGGGTCCTTGACCATCTGCGCCGGCAGGCCGAGGTGGAGGATCCTCCGGCCAAAGCACGCGTGCGCGCGAGAGAGCGCGAGCTCGGAGCGCGCGTCTATGGCCGCGAGCGTGCGGCGGCGTACGGCTCAGCGGCCTCGCTGGCTATCACGCCCGAAGTGGGAGAGCTCCTTTACGTGCTGGCGATGGCGCGCCGGGCGCGCACGATTGTCGAGTTCGGCGCGTCGCTCGGTTTCTCGACGATCCATCTGGCTGCCGCGGCGCGCGACATCGGCGGTGGCGCTCGGGTCACAAGCACCGAGATCGAGCCCGACAAGGCCGAGATCGCCCGGCGGAATCTGGCCGAGGCCGGGTTGGACGACGTGGTCGATCTGCGCGAGGGAGACGCGCTCGAAACCCTGCGCGACGTCGACGAGGTCGATCTGCTGTTCCTCGACGGCTGGAACAACCTCTACGTCCCGGTGCTCGACCTGATCGAGCCGAGCCTCTCGCCGGCAGCGCTGGTCATCGCCGACCTGAGCGAGGACGATCCCGAACAGGTGCCGTACTGCGAGCGGATGCACGATCCGGCGAGCGGCTACGTCTCGGTCGACATTCCGCTCGACGCCGGTGTGGTCGTGTCAGTCCGGCCGGGCTGATGGTTGATTCGTGGCTCACCGTCGAGGGGTAGGCCGGACCCCGAAAAGCCCGCACTCGTCGACCCGCCGGCGGTGAGTTCATATTCGCCTGGCCATAGCACCGGTAGCGCCTCACTCGCGCCGGGGGCGATGTCGAGTGTGTGCTTACCGGGGGCGATGTCGAGTGTGTGGTTCCCGGGACCGGTGTCGAGTGTGTGGTTTCCGGACCGGTGTCGAGTGTGTGGTTTCCGGGGGCGGATAACGGAGGCGATCCGACCGCCGCCACCACTAGCCGTGCGGCCGAGTCAGGCCGCCACCGCGCCGGCGGCGGATGAAATAGAGGATCACGCTCGAGCAGGCGACGGAGATGACGATCCCGGGGGCGGTGTGGCGCCAGACCAGCCACACGATGATCCCCGCGATGAGGTTCCCGGCCAGGCCGAGGAGGATGGTCTCAGGGATCGTCATCGGGTCGCGCCCCGGCAGTGACAGCCGCGCCAGCGCGCCCACGAACAGGCCCGAGACAGCCAGAATGATCAGGTAGACGACAAGGCTCATTCTGGCCCGAGGCTAGCACCGGGACCCGTCCGCTCAGTCGACCTGGAGGACCTGATGGCCGAGCCCCAGCTGATCGCCGGGACGCAGCCGGCAGCGGCCCACGTACTGCCCGTTGAGCCGGGTGCCGTTCGTCGACTGGAGGTCCTGGACGACCCAGCCGCCGTCGCGGAAGGTGAGCTGGGCGTGCCGGCGCGACACGGTCTCGTCGGACATGACCACGTCGCAGCTCGGGTGGCGTCCGATCACCAGGTCCTCGCAGCCCCCGGTCCAGTCCAGCGCGAGCAGGATCCCGGGCTCTCTGGAGGTTGCCGGGGCGTCGCCCCGGAGCCGGTGCAGGAGCGAGGTCGCGGTGATCCGGACGCTCTCACCGAACGGCCGGCGCGTCCTGCGCCGGGTCAGGTCGCCGACCAGCTTGGCCGGGTCGATCAGAACGCCGGCAAACAGCACATCCAGGCGGTGGGCCAGCGTTCGCTCGCTGAGCAGACCCTCGGCGTAGGCCGCGTTCAGGGTCCGGGCCAATCGGTGGCGGCGCGCTCCGGGTCCGAGCACTCAGAGAGTGTCCCGCAACCGGGGCATGGTGTCCATGCCGGAGACCTACCCCGGGAGCGTGGCGCGGAGCGCCTCGAGGGCCGAGTACGTCGGCTGCCAGCCGAGCTCGCGCTTGGCCTTGGTCGTGTCCATGATCGCCGGGTGGGCAGCCGCCTCCACCCACTCGGCGAGCGGCGGCACGAACGGCAGCGGAGGGATGGCCGCGGCGGCACGCGCCGCGCCGCTGGCCAGCTCGGCTGGAACGGGCACCGGCGTGAGCCCGAGCTCACGGACGACGTCGGCGACCGTTATCACCCCGTCGGCGGCGATGTTGTACGCGCCCGGAGGCCCCGCGGCCACGACGCACGCGAGCAGCGCCTGGCCGACGTCGTCCTCGTGGATGAACTGCATGGGCAGCTCCGGGATCGGGATCGGGATCGGCACCGGGAGCCGCGTCGCCGCGGCGAGCAGGCGCCCGGCGGCGGCGGCGAGGGGAGCGGGCAGCACCTCCTTGGCGCCCACGGCATGCGGCCCGAGCACGATCGGCGGCCGGAGGAGGTACAGGCCGACATCGGGATGCTCCCGCGCCTGATCGCGGAGCAGCCGCTCGAGCTCGGCCTTCTCCTGCGCGTAGAACAGACGAGCCGCCGGGCGGGTCGGCCAGTCCTCGGTCATGCCGATCGGGTTGTCGGGATGGAAGCCGTAGGCGGCCACCGACGAGGCGTAGACGAACCGCTTGGCCCGGGCGGCCGCCGCGGCCGAGAACGCGCCGACCGTGCCCTCGACGTTGATCGCCCTGATCGTCTGCCGCGAGGCCGTCCCGGTGATCATGAACGCCAGGTGGACGACCACGTCGGCCTCGGCGAACGCCTCGCGCAACGCGTCCGCGTCGCGGACATCCCCGCGGCGATACTCCATCTTGCTCCAGCCATGCGATGAGGGGTCGAACGGCCGGCGGGCGATGCCGACGATTCGCTCGACGCGCTCGTCGGCCTCGAGCAGGGGGATCAGCCCGAATCCGAAGGTGCCGGTCGGGCCGGTCACGGCCACGGTGAGCCCGTCGCTAGTCATCGAACCCGTTCAGTCCGAACTGCGTCTGGATCAGTTCGCGAACCTCGTCGGGCTCCACCGGACGGGTCGAGCCGCCGGTCGGGGTCTCCTCGCGCAGCGACAGCCCGTGCCAATCGCTGAGCGAGACGCGGGCTCCGTCCGGGCGCTGGGCACTCACGATCAGGCCGGTCACGAATGGAGAGCGAGGATAGGTGCTGGTGAACCAGTTGCTGGTTTCGATGTCCACGAACGGAACCGGCTCGGGCACGAACCCGTAGAGATCGATCCACTCCCCGTCCTGGAAGGTCTCCAGGACCAGCTCGGCGCCGTCCTCGACCACCCGGAACTGCCAGCCCGACTGTGTGTACGGCCCACCCGGCCCGAACGGGATCGGCTCGAGCAGCGTGCCGTGACCGAAGCCGGCGTCGGCATGCCAGTCCGCACCGTCGGCTTGCACACGCAGCACGAGGTGTGTGCGGGGGCGGGGGTTGCCCCTGGAGTAGCCGACCCGAACCCGGCCCAGCATCGGCTCGACCCGAGCGCCCAACGCCTCGAGGCCCGACTTCAGGAGCAGATTCTGCTCGAAGCAGTAGCCCCCCCGGCGCTCTGTGACCAGCTTGCGCTCGAGATCCTCGGGCGCCAGCGACACCGGGATGCCGCGCCGCGGATCGAGGTTCTCGAACGGGATCGAGGTGACGTGCGCTCGATGCACCTCGGCCGGCCCGGGGCGGCCGGACAGCCCGATCCGCTCGAGATAGGCCTCCAGATCGAGCATGGCGCCCGACTGTACCTTGGGGTCCACGCCGCGCGGATCACGCCCAACCGTGGTGCCCCGGCGGCGAGCATTTTCAGCCCGAGCCGCCGGGCCGGCACCACAGCTGAGCACCTGGCTTCGAAGAGCCGACTTACTTGGGGTTGTCGTCCGAATGCCCCTGCGACTTGAGCCGGATTGTTCGCAAGCCGCACAATCCGTCTACCACGCGAACGCCAACAACGCTATTCGCCGGGGCGGACGGATGTCAAGTGACTTGAGAGTGGATAGTCTCGCTCCCCGCCGAACCCCATGACCACGCCCGATCCCGACACTCTGCTCGCCGAGACTCGCGCCTTCAACGCGGAGCTCGAGCGGTTGCTGGCCACCATACCGCCGGTCAACACGGTGCCGCCGGCGGAGAGCCGTCAGGCCCGGCGCGAAGGCCGAGGCATCTTTCCCCCGCCCGTGTACGTGCCGGAGGCGCGTGTGATCGAGATCGACGGGCCCCGGGGTGTCGTCCCGCTCCGGATCATCGCTCCCGAAGGGGAGCCGAGCGGGACCTTCCTGCATCTGCACGGCGGCGGCTGGACGCTCGGCGAGAGCGACGGTCAGGACCTTCGCCTGCAGCGGCTGGCCCGGGAGACCGGGCTCACGGTGGTCAGCGTGGACTACCGGCTGGCGCCCGAGAACCCGTATCCGGCCGGGCCCGACGACTGCGAGGCGGCGGCCCTGTGGCTGATCGGCGAGGGAGGCCGGGCCGCGCTGGGGACGTCCGGGCCGCGCGGGATCGGGGGCGATTCGGCCGGAGGGCAGTTGGCCGCCGCGACCCTGCTGCGGCTCCGCGATCGTCACGGGATCACGGGTGCGTTCGGCGCCGCGGTACTCCAATACGGCTGCTTCGACCTGTCGATGACCCCGAGCCAGCGGCTGTGGGGCGAGCGCAACCTGGTGCTCTCGGGGCCGATCATGATGTGGTTCAGCGACCAGTTCCTCCCCGCCCACGACCGCGAGGCGCGCCGGGACCCCGACATCTCACCCCTGTTCGCCGATCTCACCGACATGCCGCCGGCGATCTTTACGATCGGCACCGAGGACCCGCTGCTCGACGACACGCTGTTCATGGAGGCGCGCTGGCGCCAGGCCGGCCACCCCACCGAGCTGAGGATCTGGCCCGAGGCGCCGCACGGCTTCGTCTCGCTGCCGATGAGCGTCGCCGAGGTCGCCCTGGGCGCCGAGCACGAGTTCCTGTGCCGTACGCTGGCCATCGCCCCTGCTTGATTCGCGCTTGATTTATATAAACGCTGCTTGATAGGCTCGCGTGCCGATGCACGCGTTCGATGTCCTGGGCGACCCGGTCAGGCGGCGGATCCTCGAGCTGCTGGCCGACGGCGAGCAGACGGCGGGCACGGTCGGTGCCGTCGTGCAGGAGGAGTTCGGCATCTCCCAGCCTGGGGTGTCCGCGCACCTGCGGGTGTTGCGTGACGCGGGCTTTGCCAGCGTGCGACCTGATGGGGCGCGGCGCCTCTACGCGGTGAGCCCCGAGCCGCTGCGCGAGGTCGACGCCTGGCTCGAGCGCTTCCGGCGCTACTGGACGCCGCACCTCGCGGCGCTCGAGACCGAGCTAGCGCGCGGGCAGCGCCGGCGTCGCGGCGCATCTACGAGCAAACGATCGAAGGAGGGGTGATGACCGGACTCGAGAGCAGCGGGCAGATCAACGCGGTCACGCGCCGTGTCGGCAGCGGCGAGTTCCGCGCCGGCGAGGCGCGGATGGTGACGCTCGCGCGGAGCTTCGACGCGCCGATCGAGGATGTGTGGGACGCGTGCACGAATCCAGAGCGGATCCCGCGGTGGTTCCTGCCCGTCTCCGGGGAGCTGCGCGAGGGCGGTCGCTACCAGGTGCAGGGCAACGCGGGTGGGCTGATCGAGCGCTGCGAGCCGCCGCGTGGCTTCGCGGCCACCTGGGAGTTCGGCGGGCAGGTGAGCTGGATCGAGCTGCGCCTGAGCGACGCGGCGGGTGGCGGGACGCGGTTCGAGCTCGAGCACATCGCGCATGTGAGCGACCACTGGGCACAGTTCGGACCGGGTGCGGTCGGAGTCGGTTGGGACCTCGCGCTGCTCGGGCTCACCCAGCACCTGGTCACTGGCGCGCTGGTGGACCGGGAGGCGGGTCTCGCGTTCCCGGCCACCGACGAAGGCCGGCGCTTCATCGAGGCGAGCAGCCGGGGGTGGTGCGAGGCGGCAATCGCCGCGGGCGCGGACGCCGCCGAGGCCACCGCGGCGGCTGAGCGGACGTTCGCGTTCTTCACCGGCACCGGGCCCGCGGCCTAAGCCGAGCGGCCGTTGTCGCGCAGCCACGTCAGCGCGCGGATCGTCACGATCCCGCGCCAGTCGGCGGTCTGCGCGGGCGACCAGGCGAGCCAGTCGAACGTCCAGCCGCCGTCCGGTCGCTGCTCGGATTCGATCCGGCCCAGGTGATTTTTAACCTGCGCCTCGCTGACGAGTGCGCGCGAACGGCTGCCCGGCCGCGGGGAGAGATCGAGTGGCCGGAGCGCCTCTCCCTCGGTCCCGCCGATCGGCAGGACAGCGGAAGGATCGACCCGGCCCGCGAGCGAGGCGATCGCGGTGTGCGCCCGCTTCTCGTCGGGAACCGAGTCGAGGAACGCCAGCGCGAACTTCAGCCAGTAACCGGCCGGTTGTTCCTTGGTTTCGATCGAGCGCCAGCACCAGGCGGTCGCGCGCTCGAGCCACTCGTCACCGGTCCCGCCGCCGTCGTAGCAGGCGGCGACAAGCGCGAGTGTCAGCATGGATTCGGGCTCCGCCGTGTACCACGGTGCGTGCGGGTAGGCCTCGAAGTCGGGCAGCGCGGACGGGACCGAGCCGTCGGGCCCGGCGATCCGCGCGACCCAACCGCGTGCGGTCTGGGCCAGTTCGCCGTTCGCCGCCCCGGCTTCGGTCAGGATCTCGAGCGCGGAGAGAGTCGGGGAGGGCTGGCTGCCCGGGCAGCGCACATCGGGCTCGAGCGCGTGGCCGAAGCCGCCGTCGGGGTTCTGGTACGCGGCGAGCGCCTCGATCACCGGCTCGGCCGGACCATCCTCGAACAGCATCGCGTAGCGGTGGCGGTCGAGGAGGCGGGCGGCCGACCAGATGAATGTCTCGGCGGCGGCGCGGTCTATCGGCATGCCGCGCAGCCTAGGCGGCGGTCGGCGTGCGGTCTTTGAGAAATCGGACAGGGGAGAGGCCGGCCAGGCGCGTGACCTCGGCGGTCATGTGGGCCTGATCGGCGTAACCGGCGTCGAGGGCGAGGACGACCAGGGCGGGCTTCGATGCCGCCAGCGTCTGAAGCCGGCGAAACCGGAGCACGCGGGCGAGGGTCTTGGGGCCGTAGCCGACCGCGTCGGCGACCCGGCGCTGGAGCTGGCGCGCGCTCAGCCCGAGCTCGTCGGCGACCTCGGCCACCCGGGCATCCGGGCGATCGAGCGCGGTGATCGCCGCGCGCACCACCGAATCGGGCCCGCGGGCGGCTCGGAGCTCGACCGCGCGGCAGAGGACC
>DATFDC010000376.1:0-4084 GCA_035252415.1 Solirubrobacteraceae bacterium | reverse complement strand
AAGAACGTGCCGGCCAACGCGTCCAACCAGGCGCTGTGCGACGCGGTGCATCCGGTCGGGGTGGCCCTTGGCGGCACCGGGCAGTGGGGCTACAAGGACGACTACATCCCGCATCATGAGCCGTTCCAGTACTACGCCTCGACGGCCAACCCGCATCACCTGACCGTGCCGGCGAACGGCTCCGGGCACGACACGCTGGCGGGACTCAAGGAGATCGGTCGGGATACCCAGTCGTTCGTCAACGGCGTGCCGCAGTTCAACACGCCGAACCATCAGTACGACACCAGCGACTTCGACCAGCTGGTGACGGCGATCCGCCGCGGCAAGCTGTCGCCAGACGCGCTTCCCGCGGTCAGCTTCCTGAAGGCTCCGGGCTACCAGGACGCCCATCCCGGTTACTCGGATCCCGCCGACGAGCAGGCGTTCGTGACCAGGGAGATCAACTCGCTGATGCGCACGCCCGACTGGCAGAACACGGTCGTGATCGTCAACTACGACGACTCGGACGGCTGGTATGACCACGTGTACAGTGGGGTCACCAACCCGTCGCTGTCGCCGGCCGACAACCTGACCAACACGACGTTCACGTTGCCGACCTCGGGCCAGTGTGGCCCGAGCCCGCAGACCACGGCGCCGCTCGCCGGCGAGCAGGGTCGCTGCGGCTTCGGTCCGCGGCTCCCGATGCTGGTGATCTCACCGTTCGCGCGGGTCAACGGCGTCGACCACAACCTCTCCGATCAGGCCTCGATCCTGAACTTGATCGAGTACAACTGGCATCTGCCGGGGATCCCGGGTTCCGCCGACCAGGTCCTGTCCGGACTCGACCGCTCGCGCGGCCTCAAGTTCGACCTCGCCGGGATGTTCGACTTCAGGCACCCTCAGGGTCAGGAGCTGATCCTCAACCCGGTGACCGGTCAGCCCACCGCCAAGCCGCACCACAAGAAGCATCGCCACAAGAAGCACCACGGCAAGAAGTAGACGCAACGGGCGGCCGGGACCGTCACGGTCCCGGCCGCCGCGGCGTCAAGGCGCGAGCGTGCTCTCGAGCCAGGCGGTCACCCGGGGGACGTCGCCCGGGTCGACGTGATGGGCGGCGTCCGACTCGCGGTAGTCGACCGCGAGGCCGGCCGACTCGACCAGCTCGTGGGCCCGGCGAGCGAAGGCGACCGGGATCACCATGTCCATACGGCCGTGGGCGATCAGCACCCGGGTGGCCTGGCGGTCCTCGAACGAAGGCTCCCAGCCCTCCACCGTGGGAATGAACCCCGACAGCGCGAGGATCCCGGCCACAGGCGGGCGGTCGGCGCCCAGGCCCACGGCGTAGCTCATCACGGTGCCCATCGAGAACCCGCCCAGCACGGTGCGATCGGGGCCGATCCCGGTTCGCTCCCAGAGCTCGTCGTGGAGCGCGCCCAGCTCCCGGTATGCGGCGCGGAAGCTGTCGGGATCGGGGTAGCCGACGCGCGGCACCAGATACCAGTGGAAGCCGGGAGAGCCTCTGAGCTGTAGCGGTGCCCGAGGTGCCACCACGTGCAGGCGCTCCTCGGGATCGAGCACCGGGGCCAGCCCGATCAGGTCCTGCTCGTCGCTCCCGCGCCCGTGGTGGAGGACCAGGAGTCCGGCCGGTTCGGCGGAGCGCGCCGGCCGCTCGGCGAAGGTTAGGGGCATCGGCGCAGGGTAGTCCCAGACGCAACCCCGATGGCGATCAAGATCACCAAACTCGCAAAGGCCATACCGCTGGCCCGTCTGGTCGTCGCGGGCAAGATCGTGCTGCTGGCCCGTCAGCACTGGCACCGGCTGGAGCCGGCCGAGCGCCGCCAGCTGATCTCGCTGGTGCGCCGGGGACACGGCCGGCCGAGAAATCTGTCCGATGAGGACCGGACCGAGCTGGCCCGCCTGATCCGCAAGGCCGACCCATGGCTGTTCACCCAGCTGGTCGCCCAGCGCTTCTCGCCGGTACCGGTCCCGAGCCGCCTGTTGCGCGGCCGGCGGCCTTGACTCTCACGCGGCGTCAGGCTCTAGCGTCCTGAACCATGAAGACGGTTGGCGAGGTCTCGGAGCTCGCGGGCATCACCGTGCGCACGCTGCATCACTACGACGAGCTCGGGCTGCTCTCGCCCAGCGGCCGCTCCGCGGCCGGCTACCGGCTGTACGCCTACGACGATCTGGCCCGGCTGCGCGAGATCCTGATCTGGCGCAAGCTGGGGTTCGGGCTCACCGAGATCGCCGCGCTGCTCGACGACCCGGGGCACGACCGGCTCGCCGCGCTCGAGCGCCAGCGCGAGCTGATCGAGCGCGAGGTCGACCGTCTGGGAGCGCTGGCTGCCGCCGTCGACGCGGCGATCGCGGCGCACGCGAACGGGACCAGACTGGAGGAGACGACGATGTTCGACGGGTTCGACCCGAGCGAGTACGAGGAGGAGGCGCGCGAGCGCTGGGGCCACACCGAGGCCTACCAGGAGTCCACGCGCCGGGCTGGGCAGTACGGCGAGGCCGAGTGGGATGAGATCCGCGCCGAGGCGGAGGCGATCACGCGCGGGCTGGTCGCGCTGATGCGGGCGGGCGAGCCGGCCGATGGACCCGAGGCCCGGGCGCTGGCCGAGCGCCACCGTGACCACATCTCCCGCTGGTTCTATCCCTGCTCGCCGCAGATGCACCGAGGGCTCGGCGAGATGTACGTGGCCGACGAGCGCTTTGCTCGCACCTACGAGCGCGAGGCGGCCGGACTGGCGGCGTACTTCCGCGACGCGATCGTCTCGGTCAGTCGGTGAGCGCGATGTGGCCCGGCTGGGCGGCCACCCGCTCGAGCCACGCCCGGATCGCCGGATAGGGCTTGAGCTCGAACCCGCCCTCCGGGGCCACGTGCGTGTAGGCGTACAGCGCGATGTCGGCGATCGTGTAGCGCTCGCCGACCAGGAACTGGCGCCCGGCCAGGTGGCCCTCCATCGCGCGCAGCGCCGCGGTGCCACCGCGCATCTTGGCCTCGCGCTCTGAATCCGGCGGGGTGATGTCGGCGATCGCCCAGAAGCGTGCCACCGCGATGTACGGCTCGTGGCTGTACTGCTCGAAGAACTGCCACTGGAGCACCTGGGCGCGCTCGAACCGGTCCTCGGGCAGGTACGGGGTGCCCTCGGCGAAGTAGAACGTGATCGCGTTCGACTCGGCCAGCGAGCGGCCGTCGTCGAGGACGAGCGTGGGGACGCGGAGGCCGGGGTTGAGGTCGCCGATCACCTCGCGACGGTCCGAGCGGTCGATCACCGACATCTCCCGGCGCTCGTACTCGATCCCGAGGTGGGCGAACAGCTGCCTGACCTTCCAGCAGTTCCCGGAGACCTGGGAGTTGTAGAGCAGCAGCATCGAGCGGAAAAGCTTGACAGACGTCTCTGCGTAAGTCTAGACTTACCGTTCGTGCACACTTACCAACAACAGCAGGCGCTCCAGGCTCTCGGCGACCCAACCCGCCGGGAGATATTCGAGCGGCTCACCGCACGAGCGCTGGCGGTGGGCGAGCTCGCGCAGGAGCTACCGATCAGCCGGCCCGCGGTCTCGCAGCACCTCAAGGTGCTCAAGGACGCGGGACTGGTGTTCGACCGCGCGGCGGGAACCCGGCGCGTCTATCAGGTCGACCCGGCGGCGGTGGCGGCTCTGCGCGAGTACTTCGACTCGTTCTGGGGCGAGGCGCTCGCGAGCTTTCGCGCTGCCGCCGAGGAGCCGGAGCAACCCCCCGAACCCAGGAGATCAGCATGAGCAGCACAGCAACCGCAGTCAGGCACACGATCACCGTGGCCGCTCCGCAGGAGCGGGCGTTCACGACGTTCACGCAGGGCATCAACCGGTGGTGGCCGCGCTCGCACAAGATCGGCCCGGCGGCGCTGGCCGAAGCGGTGATCGAGGGCCGTGAGGGAGGCCGCTGGTACGAGCGCGACGTCGACGGCAGCGAATGCGAGTGGGGCAAGGTGCTCGTGTGGGAGCCGCCGGCGCGCCTGGTCCTGGCCTGGCAGATCAGCGGCGAGTGGGCTTACGACGCGGACCTGATGACCGAGCTCGAGGTGTCGTTCGTGTCCGAGGGGCCCGACCGCACGCG
>DATFDC010000375.1:0-2697 GCA_035252415.1 Solirubrobacteraceae bacterium | reverse complement strand
CATTCCCACGCTGCGCGCGAGAACGGGGCGGCGTACGCGTCGCGGACGGACTCACGACCCCAGCATCTCAAGAACCGCCGACAACTTCGACTCGAGCTCCTCCAACGTACCGTCGTTAACCACCACGTACGTCGCACGGTGCGCTTTTTCCTGCTGGGTCAGCTGCCGAGCCGACCGCGCCTCGAGCGCCTCGTGCCCCCGCGCGCCCGCACGCGAAGCGCGCAAGCCCTCAGCTGCAATCACAGCGATCGTGGCGTCGAACTGCCCCTCCATCCCCGACTCGAACAGCAGCGGGACCTCCACGACCGCCGCGCGCACGCCGACCGGGAGCGACGCCCGCCACGCAGCCATCCGCTCCCCGACCCGCGGCCACAGCAGCCCCTCGAGCCACTGACGATCCGAAGCCGTGGCGAAGGCAACCCGGGCCAGGGCCCCTCGGTCGACGACCCCGTCCCGCTCGATGGCGTCACCGAATCGCTCACGCACAGCTGAAACAACATCATCATCGGAATACAGCTCGTGCACGACCGCGTCGGTCGAGAGAACGGCCGCGCCGGCCCGCTCGAGGGCGGCCAGAGCTGTGGACTTGCCGGCGCCGATCCCGCCGGTCAGGCCGACGAACGGGATGCGCTCAGGCGTCTGGGTCAGTTTCGGCGGGCTCGTCGGCGCTCGCGGGCTCCGAGGCTTCCGAGGGGACGCCGTCGGTGGCCTCCTCGGGAGCTTCGACGACCTCATCGGCGCCGGCGAACACATCCTCGGACAGCCCGAGCTCGGGCATGTCATCGAGGTCGCCGGCGTCGCCGTCGATTGGCGCGGTGATCGGCCGGACCGGGAGCACCTGACCCTCGACCCGCTTGATCGACAGCGACAGCCGCCGGCGCTCGGAGTCGATCTCGAGGATCTTGACCCGCACCGGATCGCCCGGCTGGATGATCTCGCGCGGGTTCTCCACGTGGTGCTGGGCCAGCTCGGAGATGTGCACGAGCCCCTCGACCCCGTCGAGGATCTCGACGAACGCGCCGAACGTGACCACCTTGGTGACCGTGCCCTCGAGCTCGTCGCCCACGTTGTAGGTATCGACCACGCGCTGCCACGGGTCCTCCTGGGTCTGCTTGAGGCCCAGCGAGATCCGCTGGCGCTGGCGGTCGATGTCGAGCACCTTGACCGTGACCTTGTCACCGATCGAGAGGATCTCTGACGGATGGTTCACGTGCGACCAGGACAGCTCGGAGATGTGGATCAGGCCGTCGATCCCCTCGAGGTCGACGAATGCGCCGAAGTCGACGATGTTGGAGATCGTGCCCTCCACGACCTGGCCGGGCTGGAGCCGGTCGAGGATCCGCTCGCGGTCCTCCTTGCGCTGCTCCTCGAGCACCGCGCGCCGGGACAGGACGACGTTGTTGCGCGAGCGGTTGAGCTCGATCACCTTGCACTCGATCGCTTGGCCCATGTACTCGTCGAGGTTCGGCACCCGGCGGATGTCGACCAGCGAGGCGGGCAGGAAGCCGCGCACCCCGAGGTCGATGATCAGGCCGCCCTTGACGACCTCGATCACGGCGCCCTCGACCGGCTCGCCGGACTCGGCGGCGGCCTCGATGCGGCGCCAGGCCTTCTCGAAGCGGGCGCGCTTCTTGGACAGGATCAGGCGGCCGTCCTGATCCTCCTTGGTGAGCACGAGCGCGTCGACCTCTTCGCCGAGGGACACCTCGTCGCTCGGATCCACGGACTTGCGGATCGAAAGCTCTGATGAGGGGATGACCCCCTCGGACTTGTAGCCGATGTCGACCAGGACCTCGTCGTTGTCGATGCGGACGACCTGGCCGGTGACGACGTCGCCCTCCTGGAAGGGGTGAACGGTGGCGTCGTAATTGGGGACGATCTGGCCATCGATCTCGAGGAGCAGGCCGTCAGAGCCCTCGACGACCTTGGCGTTCGATTGATCGGCGGCGGGATTAAGCGTTGTGGTTGAAGACATGGATTCAGCGGAGGATAGCCGCAGATGGAGGGATGAGCGCGCCGAACCCCCTCCCTATCATCCGCTGCCGATGCCGATCAGAGCGACCAAGCGCGGCGCCGAGCGGACGCGTCTGGACCGTGACTGCGACGTGTTGATCTGCGGGGCGAGCTTCGCCGGCCTGGCCGTGGCTCGTGAGCTGCGCGAAACCGGTGCCGAGGTGCTGGTCGTCGACCGCTACGAGATCGGCGAGCGGCAGACCTCGGCGTGCGGAATTCCCACCGCCTGGCTCACCGAGCTCGGGCTGCAATCCGCCTTGCAGCAGACATTCCAAGAGCTGGTGATCCACACGCCCTACACCACTGTCGGCTACCGGCTGCCGTGGACATTCTCGACCTTCGACTACCGCACTCTCTGTGGCGTGCTCGCCGACCAGGGGAAATTCGCGTTTGAGAACGCAAAGGTAAATGGGACACGCGCTAACGCGAATTCCCTTGCGAGTTCGGCTGGCGCCGAACTCGGACGGGGCCACACCGTGCACACCGATCGGGGCGACATCCGAGCGAGCCACGTCGTCGACGCGCTCGGGTGGCGCCGCGTGCTCGGGACCGGCGAGAACATCCAGCCCCCCGACGCGCTGCTCTCGCGCGGACTCGAGGTCCACCCGCATGGCTCCGGCAGCGACATGGAGATCTGGATCGACCGTTCCTACGTCCCGGCCGGCTACGGCTGGAGCTTCCCGG
>DATFDC010000374.1:0-8805 GCA_035252415.1 Solirubrobacteraceae bacterium | reverse complement strand
TCGCGCCGTGAAAGCCGCGGCGGCCGGGACCCCCACGGTCCCGGCCGCCCGCGTGCGCTGCGTCTACTTCTTGCCGTGGTGCTTCTTGTGGCGATGCCTCTTGTGGTGCGGCTTGGCGGTGGGCTGACCGGTCACCGGATTGAGGATCAACTCCTGCCCCCGCGGGTGCCTGAAGTCGAACATCCCCGCGAGGTCGAACTTGAGGCCCCGTGAGCGGTTGAGTCCGGACAGCACCTGGTCGGCCGAACCTGGGATCCCCGGCAGGTGCCAGTTGAACTCGATCAGGTTGAGGATCGAGGCCTGGTCTGACAGGTTGTGGTCGACGCCGTTGACCCGCGCGAACGGCGAGATCACCAGCATCGGGAGCCGCGGGCCGAAGCCGCAGCGACCCTGCTCGCCGGCCAGCGGCGCCGTGGTCTGCGGGTTCGGACCGCACTGGCCCGAGGTCGGCAGCGTGAACGTGGTGTTCGTCAGATTGTCGGCCGGCGACAACGACGGGTTGGTGACCCCGCTGTACACGTGGTCATACCAGCCGTCGGAGTCGTCGTAGTTGACGATCACGACCGTGTTCTGCCAGTCGGGCGTACGCATCAGCGAGTTGATCTCCCTGGTCACGAACGCCTGCTCATCGGCGGGGTCCGAGTAGCCGGGATGGGCGTCCTGGTAGCCCGGGGCCTTCAGGAAGCTCACCGCGGGAAGCGCGTCTGGTGTCAGCCTGCCGCGGCGGATCGCCGCCACCAGCTGGTCGAAGTCGCTGGTGTCGTACTGATGGTTCGGAGTGTTGAACTGCGGCACCCCGTTGGCGAACGACTGGGTGTCGCGACCGATCTCCTTGAGGCCCGCCAGCGTGTCCTGGCCGGCGCCGTTGGCCGGAACGGTCAGGTGATGCGGGTTGGCCGTCGAGGCGTAGTACTGGAACGGCTCGTGATGCGGGATGTAGTCGTCCTTGTAGCCCCACTGCCCGGTACCGCCGAGGGCCACCCCGATCGGATGCACCGCGTCACACAGCCCCTGGTTTGCCGCGTTGGCCGGAACGTTCTTGCCGGTGAAGTTGCCCACGAACTCGTCGGGGATGAACTGCGAGGTCGGCTGCCCGCTGTGACCGATCTCGGGAGCCGCGGACGCCGCGGCGAACGTCGTCGTCGGACGGAAGCCGCCCTCGAACCAGCCCCAAGACAGCCCGGCCTTGTTGAGCACGTCGCCGATGTTCGTGCCGTTGAACGCGAGGGCGTCGCGCGTCGAGCAGTCGTCCCAGTAGGGCTGGGCGTCGTTGGTCATCGAAAAGCCGCCCTTGCCGTCGGGCGTGAGGTCCCCGTTGGGCGAGGTGGCGGTCGAAACCGTCGGGTTGTTGGCCATGTGGCTCGTGTCGACGTTCCCGGTGTCGCCCGCTGTGACGTTGATCGCGCCCGGCGCCGAGGGACCGAACGTGACCCCGAACGAGTTGTCCGACATCGAGAAGTGCTGGGCGTAGTTCCACAGCGCGGTCACCGTGTTGCCGTCGAAGTAGTCCATGACCTGTGAGGCCTGGCACGTGCTGCCGAACGGGCTCTTGGTGGTGCCGTCGGTCCCCACGCTCTGGACGAAGTGGTCCATCTTGCCGCCGTCGAACGCCTGCTGCTCGTCGCCGTAGTTGTGGTCCTCGTCGCAGGTGAGCTGTCCGCCGGCGCTGCCACTCGCGCCGGTCGCGCTCGAGTCCAGGCGCTGCGGCTGGGCGGCGTTCGGGTTGCTGGTCAGCAGGTTGTCGCTGTGCCGCAGGCTCGGCGGGAGCGAAGGGCTCGTCGCGGGCGCCAGGCCGTCGACGGCCGGGGTGTGCCGAGACGCGTGGAACGGCTGGCCATCGGTGTTGGCGGCCGTGGGATATGTGCCGAAGTAGTGGTCGAACGACTCGTTCTCCTGGAAGATCACCACGACGTGCTTGATCGGCGTCGCCGTGGTCGAGCCGTGGCCATGATGGGAGCCTTGGCCGTGATGGGAGCCGCGGCCGTGATGGGGCCCGCGGCCCTTGCCCGGACGGTGCGATCGGGCCTGCGCCACCGTGACGCTGGCTCCGGCTAGTAAGAGTGCTGCGGTAAGCAGGTAGAGCACGCGCTTGCGCGCCATGGACCCTCTCCTTTCCCCGTTTGCATTGGGCCCGGCTGAGGCTCGACGCGCCGCGGCCGGTCGCTCTCTCGAGCCGCGTCAAGGGTCAGCCGTCGGGCCATTGTGACCGATTTGGGGGCGAGCCGTGCCCGAGCGCGCGGGTCAGACCCTGGTGATCAGCGCGGTCCCCGCGATCACGAGGGCCAGCCCGATCACCCGGCCCGCGCCGATCCCGATCTGGTGGATCCCGAACCACCCGAACCGGTCGATGGCGATCGCGATCACGAGCTGTGCGGTCACGATCAGCGCCACCACGCCGCCGGCGCCGAGCGTGCGCACCGTGATCAGGCTGACGATGACCACCGCGGCGCCGCCGACCCCGCCGATCAGCTCGATGGGTTTCGCCGAGCCAAGCCCGGACAGCCGGCCCGGGTGCCCGGCGATCACCAGCACGATCGCAGCCACGACCAGCGTGACCACGATGCTGATGAACGCCGCGCCGAAGTCGCCCACATGATCGGCCAGCGCCGCGTTGGCCGGGGGCTGCAGACCGACCAGGAGCCCGGAGGCGATCGTCAGCGAAATTGCCTCGGCTCGGCTCATACCGGTCGGTTCCGCGCGGGCCCCCGAGTTCCTGCCGCGAGGTGACTATGCTCGCGCGGTGCCGCTCGCCGCCGAGCTCGAACTGCCCAGCTTCGACCACACCGACGCCTCACTGCGCGGCGAGACCTACCGGCGCGCGATGGCGGATCTGGACGGCCACGACGGATGGCTGGCCGCCAGCCCGTTCGGGTTCATCGTGCTCGATCGGGATGCGGGCGAGTTCTTCCTGCGCACGCGAGCCGCAGTGTTCCCCGGCCTGACCATCGCGGATCTGTTCGGGATCACCGACGGCCCGCTGCGCGAAGAGATCGTCAAGAACATCATCAACGTGAACGGCGACGATCACCGGCGGCTGCGCAACCTGGTCAACCCGGCGCTCTCGCCCCGAGCCGTGGACCGCTACCGGCCGGCCATGCGGCGCTTTCTAGGGCAGCTCCTCGGTCAGGTTCCATCCGATGGCCGGTGCGAGTTCATCGCGGATTTCGCCAAGCCCTACCCGTCGCTGGTCATCGCCGAGGTGATGGGCGCCCCGCTCACGGACGCACCCCGGCTCCACCACTGGTCGAACGTGATCCAACGCCAGTTCGATCCGACCAGTCTGATGGCCGAGCGCGAGCAGATCGAGCAGGCGGTCGCCGAGTTCTACGAGTACGAGGATCGTTTCATCGCCGCCCGGCGTCCCTCCCCCGGCGACGATCTGATCTCCGCGCTGATCAGGGCCGAGGAGGCCGGGGACCGGCTGTCCGACGACGAGCTGCGCAACCTGGTGCTGAACATCCTGGTCGGCGGGGTCGACACGAGCCAGAGCCAGCTCGCCCACGCCGTGCGGCTGCTCGCCGAGCATCCCGACCAGTGGCAGGTGCTGCGCTCCGATCCTCAAGGGTTGGCCGGCGCCGCCGTCGAAGAGGCGCTGCGCTGCGAGCCGATCACGCCGTTCACCGCGCGCATCCTGGTCGAAGAGGTCGAGTATCGCGACGTGACCTTCCCGGCCGGGTCGATCATGCTGGTGTCGGCCTGGCACGCTCATCGCGCGCGCGGCGCCGAGCCCGACGAGTTCGATCTGAGCGCCGATCGCCCCCGCGAGCGGTTGCTCACGTTCGGCGCCGGCATCCACTACTGCGTGGGCGCGAATCTGGCCCGGGCCGAAATGCAGGAGGCGCTTGCCTTCCTGGCCGAGCGGGTGCGCACGATCGAGCTCGACGGCGAGCCCGAGTTCGGCACCCCGTCGGGGATCTACGGCCTGGAGAGATTGCCTTTGAAACTCGAACTGGAGGAGTAACCGACTTGGCCTACGAGACGATCATCTGGGAGCAGACGGGCGCCGTCGGGCGCCTGACCCTGAACCGGCCCGAGTCACTGAACGCCTGGACGCAGCAGCTCGGTTTCGAGCTGCGGACGATCATCGAGCGCGACGCCGCCGATGAGTCGGTGCGAGCGGTGCTGATCACCGGCGCCGGCCGCGGCTTCTCCTCGGGAGCGGATCTGAAGGCCGGCTTCGACGCGCATCCGGACGACGGCATGCCCGACGTCTACAAGGAGCTGCACGACGTCTACCACCCGGCGATCCTCGGCGTGCGGCGGCTCGAGAAGCCGGTGATCGCCGCGGTCAACGGCCCCGCGGTCGGGATCGGCTGCTCGCTGGCATTGGCCTGCGACCTGATCATGGCCTCCGAGTCGTCGTTCTTCGGGCTGGCCTTCGTGAACATCGGGCTGATGCCCGACGGCGGCTCGACCGCCTTCGTGCCGCCCGCCGTGGGCCGGGCCCGGGCATTCCAGATGGCGCTGCTCGGCGAGCGTGTCCCCGCGGCTCAGGCGCTCGAATGGGGGCTGGTCAACTGGGTGCATCCGGACGACCGGCTGCTCGATCAGGCGAACCAGCTGGTCGAGCGGATGGCCGCCGGCCCGACCCGCTCATACGCCGCCTCCAAGCGGGCCCTCAATCGGTTCATCTACGGCGACCTCGACGCCCAGCTCGAGCTCGAGGCCGAGCTCCAGCACGCGCTCGGGCGCACGCACGACTTCCTCGAGGGCACGGTGGCTTTCGTCGAGAAGCGCGCGCCCGCGTTCACCGGGGCGTGATCGCGTGACCGTGATGCCCTGATGGCCGACTGGGCCACGATCTCCTCGCTGGCCACCGCGGGCGGGACGCTCGTACTGGCCGTGGCCACGTTCGCCGCGGTTCGGTCGTCGAACCGCTCGGCTCGGATCGCCGAGATCGCGCTCCAGGAGCAGCGCCGGCCGCTGCTCGTGCAGTCGCGGCTCGACGATCCGCGCCAGAAGATCATGTTCGGCGACCAGCACTGGGTGAGCGTCGAGGGGAGCCATGCCATGGCCGAGTACCTCGACGGAAACGTGTACCTCGTGATGAGCCTGCGCAACGCAGGCGCGGGCATCGGCGTCTGCCAGGGCTGGTGCGTCAGGCCCGGACTCCAGCGCGCCGTGGCCGAGCATGTCCCGGAGGAGCAGTTCCGCGCCCAGATGCGCGACCTGTACATCTCCGGAGGCGACATCGGCCTGTGGCAGGGCGCGCTGCGCGACGCGAACGACCCGAGCCATGCGGAGGTCGCCGACGCTGTGCGGAGGGGGCAGCCGCTCGCGGTGGAGCTGCTCTACTCAGACCAGGTGGGCGCCCAGCGGACGATCAGCCGCTTCAGCCTGATCCCGCTCGCCCGCCAGGACGACGACCAGGTCACCTGGATGGTCAGCGGGACCCGGCACTGGTACCTGGATCGCGCCGGCCCGCGCTGAGGCGTTCGAGCACCGCGCCCGCCTCGGCTGCAATCTCACGCACGATCTCCCCGGCCGGCCGTGCCGTCACCAGCTCGTGGGCCTGGCCCGCCCACAGGTTGAAGCCGTCGGCATCGCCGCGCTTGCGGGCCGCGGCGCGGAGCGGGCTCGTGGTGTGGTGGATCTCGGGGTAGGCGAGCGGCGCGGTCGCGCTGTGCTCGGTCAGAAACCGGTTGACCATCCCGCGCGCCGGCCGTCCGCTGAACGCGCGGGTGACGCGGGTTGGCAGCGGGTCCGACCCGGTCATGACCGCGCGTTGAGCTTCCGCGGTCGCGGCCTCGGGCGAGAGCATCAGCGCGGTGCCGATCTGACCCGCGGTCGCGCCGGCGCACAGCACGGCGGCCAGCGCCGCGCCGTCCATGATCCCGCCGGTGGCGATCATCGGCAGCGGCGTCGCGTTCGCGGTGATCCGCAGCAACGCCAGCAGCCCGATCCCGCCCTCGTCCGATCCGTCGTCGATGAACCCCCCGCGGTGGCCGCCCGCCTCGGTACCCTGGACGATCAGCCCGTCCGCGCCGGCGGCGTGGGCGGCACGCGCCTCGGCCACGTTGGTGGTCGTCACCCAGGCCGAGATGCCGGCGCCGTGCAGGCGCTCGCACACCTCCGCCGCCGGGCAGCCGAACGTGAACGACACGACCGCGGGGCGCTCGGCGCACACCAGCGTCAGCTTGGCCTCCCAATCGTCGTCGTCGAAGCGCGGCTGACCCAGGGCGGCGCCCTGGCGCTCGGCTTCGGTCGCGAGCTCGTCCAGGTACGCGGTCAGCGCGGCGGGGTCGGCGGGCTCAGCTGCCGGCACGAACAGGTTCACCCCGAACGGCGCGTCGGTCGCGGCCCGGACTTCGTGTATCTCCTCCCGGACCGCGTTGGCCTTCTTGTAGCCCGCCGCCAGGACGCCGAGCCCGCCCGCCTGGCACACCGCGATGGCCAGCGCGGGAGTCGAGGGCCCGCCGGCCATCGGCGCCTGGACGATCGGCAGCCTGAGTGCGCTCAGGTCAAACGTGGCGCGCCCGCTGTCAGCCGACGGTCACGGCCTGGCGGGCGGCGAAGTCCAGCGCCTCCCCGGCCGTGGCCGATTGCCACACCGCGTCGTCCCCGAGCGGATGGCGAACCGCCACACCTGTCGCGACCAGCTCGAGCAGCGCGCTCTCGGCGGCCGCCCGGTCGGGGCGCTCGTTGTTGCCCGCGAGCAGCGCGGCCACTTCCTGGGTGGTGAGTCCGTCGGGGAACCGCTCGAGCAACGGAGCCGGATCCTCCGGCGGGGGCTCGCGGTGCAGGGTCGGATCGAGATTGGCGACCAGGATGTCGTACGCCTCGACCGGCTGGAAGCCGCCGGCCACCAGCTGCGTGCCGTTTCGCTCGAACACGATCGAGGGCGCAGTGAAGCGGACCGGGCCGTCGGTCGTGGCGGTCTTGCCCTGGAGCTCGGCGGCCGAACCGGCTGCCTTGCGCGTCTGGTCGCGGTCGGCCCGGTAGGCCTCGACGACCTCGGGCGCGTCGATCATCGACACGATCTGGTCGGCGTCGATCCCCGGGACGATCCGAATCGCCTCGGCGATGTGCGCGTCGTCGTCGAGCAGCATCGGCGAGTTGAAGTTGGCCAGCTGCAGAGCGCGGAACACCCGCCACTCGCTGCCCGGGTGTTGCATGCGCGCGGCCACCACCGCCCGGCAGGCCCGCGCGGTCGCGCTCAGGCGCGGCTTGACCTCGGTCGAGAACGGCATCCCGTAGCGCTCGCGGAAGCGGGCCTGGCCGAGCACGCCGCGCAACGGGGTGTACCCCCGCGCCTCGTACTGGGAGGCCTCCTCGGTCAAGCCGACCAGGACCAGGTGCCAGTCGAGCTGGTCGCCGTAGCGCCACTCGATCACGCGCAGGGCCGGACTCTCCGAGTAGGCCCAGGGACAGGCGGAATCGCTGTAGAGCGTGGCCGAGATCATCTCGTTGATGCCTCAAGTATATGCGCAAGGCCCGAACCGCCGCGGTCCGCGTCCACGACCTCGGCCGCTCGTCGCACTTCTGCCGCCGCAAAGCCGGACTCGCCCAGCGCGGCGACCGCCTCGCCCGGAGCGCCGAAGTGCAGATACACCCGCCCGCGCACGAACCCCGAGAGCAGCACGCGGAACACCCGCACGGGCGGGGTCACCGCACCGCCGATGTGCACGTCCGAGATGTATCGGCCGGTCGAGAAGCGCCCGAGCCCGGTCGCGAACCGCCGCCACATGCCGGCCACGGCGTCCGGCGGCAGATACCCGAGCAGCCCTTCGGTGATGATCGCCAGCCCCGCGCGGTCGTCGAGCTCGGCGAGCACCGCGGCCAGGCTGCCCGGTCCCTCGTCGTCGCGCAGGGCATCGACCTCGCGGACCCGGTGTCGCTCGCTCAGCGACCCCATCCGCTCGAGCGCGGCGCGCTTTCGCGCGGCCATCTCGGGCAGGTCCGCCTCGACATAGACCAGCCGCTCGCCGTAGCGCTGCGTGAAGCGCCAGCCCCGGGGCGAGAGGCCCGCGGCCACTTCGATGACCTGGCCGACCCCGTCGCGCTCGATCGCGCGCTCGAGCAACGCGTCGATCGCCCGGTGACGGGCGAGCAGGTACGCCTCGAGGGTGGGCCCACCCAGCGCGCGGCTGGCCAGCATCGTCGGCTGCAGCGAGTCGAACAGGATGCGGCCCTCGGTGGTGGCGAGCTCGCGATGGGCCAGCCCGTTACGCGCCCACACGTAGCCGGTGTAGTGGGCGGTCGGACCGATCCTGGAGAATCCGGCTCGACGGAACACGCCACTCACTTGCGCACCGACCGGATTCTCTTAAGGGAATTCGGCTCTGTCACGTCTGCCAGCGCCAGCGTTCCGGAGCCGAATTCCCCACGGTCGCGCGTGAGGATCACGCGGCGGTGCTACCCAGGAGTTGCTCGAGTCGATCCAGCAGCGGCACCTGACCGGAGTTGATCTTCTCGCGCGCGGTCTCCAGCCTGAACCACTCGGCGCGGTCGACCTCCGGGATCTCGATCATCTTGCCGCTTCGGGGCGGCCACTGGAACATGAACGTGTTGCTGTGGATCTCGGTGGTGTCGAGATCGCCGGGCAGGGCCCAGGCGTGCACGCGCTTGCCGCTCTTCTGGCGGATCTCGCCGAGGTCCTTGGCTTCGCCCTCGGGCGGCGCGGTCCCCAGTTCCTCCTCGAACTCGCGCCGGGCCGCAGCGAGCGGGTCCTCCCCGTCGAGGTACTCGCCCTTGGGCACCGACCAGGCGCCGGCGTCGCGACCCGCCCAGGCCGGCCCACCCGGATGCACGAGCAGCACCTCGAGCTGCTCGCCGCGTCGGCGGTGCAGGAGGAGCCCGGCGCTG